>JAPLUM010000665.1 GCA_026397605.1 Verrucomicrobiota bacterium
ACCAGCATAGTGCGCGCCCCCTTCCTCTCCTTTTATCCCCCATTTCACTATTAGATCATGTCTGAGCCGAGTCCTACCCCCGAGAACCAGCCTACTGACGCCCCAGTCACAGAAAACGAAGTTCCAGTCGCAGAAACCACGCTTGTGGAAGATGAGGCTGCTGCAGACGCAGTCCCTGAAGCGCCCGTCGATCCCCTAACAGCCGCACTCGCAGAAGCTGCCCAGTGGAAAGACATGGCCTACCGCAATGCCGCGGAGCTCGACAACTTCCGCAAGCGCACCGCCCGTGAGGCTCAGGAAGCCCGCGCTTATGCCAATGCCGATCTGCTTCGCGCCCTCTTCCCTATCATCGACAACTTTGAAATGGGCCTAGAAGCCGCCCGCCAAGAGTCTGAAAAGTCCATGATCTTCATGGGCATGAGCATGGTCCAGCGCCAGATCACCGACTTCATCCGCGAAATGGGTGTCATCGAACTCGAAGCCCTGAATAAGCCCTTTGATCCGAATCTGCATGAAGCCATGACCCAGGAGATCCGCGACGACCTACCAGAGGGCACCATTCTGCGTGTTACCCGCAAAGGGTATAAACAGAAAGAGCGCCTTTTGCGTGCGGCCAGCGTTATCGTCTCAGCCCACACGGTCGTCATGGTAGAGCCTGCGGCCTAATTTCAAATCTCAGATCTTTAATTTCCAATCTCCCCGATCCCCATGGCTGACAAACGCGACTATTATGAAGTGCTCGGAGTCCCGCGCGATGTCTCTGCCGATGATATGAAGAAAGCTTACCGCAAGCTCGCGGTGAAGCATCATCCCGACAAAAACCCAGGGGACAAAAGCGCTGAGGATAAATTCAAAGAGATCGGCGAAGCCTACGACATCCTCAGCGACGACCAAAAGCGCGCCGCCTACGACCGTTACGGGCACGGTGCCTTTGCCAATGGCGGTCCTGGTGCGGGCGGCGGTGGTGGCGGCGGCTTCCACGATCCCTTCGACATCTTCCGTGAAGTCTTTGGCGGCAGTGGAGGCGGCGGCGGTGGTGGCGTTTTTGAATCCTTCTTCGGTGGTGGCGGTGGCGGCGGACGCCAGCGTCGCGATGGCCCCCAGCGTGGTAGCGACCTCCGTTATGGCATGGAGATCACGCTTGAAGAAGCCGCCCGCGGCACCGAGCGTGAGATCGAGTATGATCGCCAAGCTGTCTGCAAAACCTGCACAGGCAGCGGTTCAGCCAGCGGTGCCGGGAAAAAAACCTGCCGCACCTGTGGTGGTGCCGGCCAGGTCATCTCCTCCCGTGGTTTCTTCCAGATCCAGCAAAACTGCCCCGACTGCCAAGGCACTGGCGAAGTCATCAGCGACCCCTGCAAGCCTTGTTCCGGCACTGGCCGCACCAAAGAGCGCACCAAGCTCCGCGTCAAAATCCCTGCGGGTATCGAAGACGGCTCCCGTCTCCGCAGCGGTGGCAATGGTGACTACGGCGCCAAAGGCGGCCCGGCAGGCGATCTCTACATCGTTGTCCAAGTTAAAGCTCACGAGCTCTTCGAGCGTGAAGGAGATGACCTGCACTGTCAGATGCCCCTCAGTTTCTCCACCGCCACCCTCGGCGGTGAAACCACCGTCCCCACTCTGGAAGGCAAAGCCAACCTCAAAGTCCCCTCTGGCACTCAAAACGGCACCACCTTCCGCCTGCGTGGAAAAGGCGTGAAAATCCTCGGCGAAGAGCGCCACGGCGACCTCTACGTCCACGTGCAGATC
>JAPLUM010000147.1 GCA_026397605.1 Verrucomicrobiota bacterium
CCGTTGGATTTCTACCAAGTGATTATTTGAATACACTTCACGTCATGCCTTTATCGTCGCCTATGCTTCCATCCAGCCCTTTCCACTTAATGGTAACTGGACTGGACGCCTGTTGTATGGTTGAGGCGTGAAGTAAGTTCAATAATGTCGAATCACAGCGCCAAGCCATTTAAAGCCAACTCATGAAGATTTCCCACTGGATCGCTATAGGCATCGCTCTTTTGATGTCGATAACTTATGCTTTTATAAACCGCTACGAGTTCCGCTATATTGATGTCTCTGGATACCTGCGATTTGACCGCTGGACTGGCATTTTAGAACTCATTCAAGCGAAATAGTGAAACAGCGCTCCTCACGCTTCCCCATCGCCGTCCCAGCCCTCCGGCTCCTCATGCACGCTGAATTGACCGTTGGCAGGGTTTACCCGCAAGAGATGGTTGAAGCGTCCCTTCACCATATCCAGCGCGCTATAGGCTGCTGATCTCCCCGCGCCCGCCACCTGCATTAGTGCCTTGGCCGCCTTGTCTTTTGAAAGCCACTTCCGCCCGCCGTCGAAAACCTCGATTAGATCGCTCTCCTCGATCTTCTGATTTTTTCCCGCCGCGCCCGTGCTGCCATTGTTGAAGCTGTCCCAATCAAAATCAGTCAGCGGCCCCAGGAATCGCACGCCCTCACGCTTCCAAGCCGTCGCCTTGCCCAGCTCGCCGTTGTTGTTCTTGCAGCAGCAAAAGACGAACTCCTTTCGCTCCGTGTCATCACTCGCTGCCTGAAGGATAAAAGCCGCCCGTGGCACGCTCCCGAGGATCAGGGAGCCAGAGAGCAGATTCAGCAGGCCGCGCCCGTTCACACGCTCGCCCATGCGTGGCTTGCGCGTGTGTGCCACGATCACCAGCGCAGGCCGCGCCGATCCCTCCGGCAGACAAGCAATGATATTCTCAAAGGCCTGTCTGAAATCCTTTTCCATGCAGTCACGCGCCGCACGGTTCCACGGATCGAGCACGATTACATCCGGCGCAAAGGCCGCAACTTCCACCCGGAACTCCTCGCAAAAATCCGGACTCTCAAAGGCGAACGTGTCCACATCTCCCGACACTCTCACCCATTCATCCAGGCCCGGCACTTCACAGTGATGCTTGTATTCCGTGCATTTGCCCACGCCCGGCGCTCCCCCGAGAACAAAGATGCCGCCTCGGTAAATGTGGAGATCACCGATCAAAGGCACATCTTCCGGCGTCTCATAGGCCGCCAGCTCACTCGGCTTGTAGAAATGCAGGAACTTCTTTTTCCCCTCCACAGCCGCGCCAGCCTTCGCAGGCTTAGCCGCGCCCTTGGCCTGGCTCTTCTCATCATCTGCCAGCGGATCATATACGCCGCTTGCTGCTTTCTTCATGGCATCATCCCCCCTTGAAATTTCGTCTCCTGCTCCAGACACTCCGGCGCTATGTTCAGCACGTCACAGAGGTCTTTCCCTGGCTGTCCATCACGCCGCACGATGCCGGACAGATCAAAAGCATCCACGCCCGCC
>JAPLUM010000420.1 GCA_026397605.1 Verrucomicrobiota bacterium
TACAGGTGCTATCGAGGCTGGACCAGCGGATATGAAAATCCTGAGTGAGAAAGGGTTGTGCCATAAAATGGGGGGTGGCGGGAGCGCGATTATCGCCAGCGGCGTGAAGATGGCAAGATGATTGATGCTGATAGCGGGTGCGATGAGAGGTCCGTCCTTTACACCCTGCCGATTTACCGCCATGCATTAGGCCTTACCTATGAATCGCCAAGAAAATCTGGAATCCTTTTTTCGTGACGGAAAGACCGTCATCCTGCCTGTGGACCACGGCTGCGCCATCCCTGTCCCGGGATTAGCCAATCCCTTTGAACTGATCGAGCGTGTCAGTCCCTATGTGGACGGCTACGTCATGAATCTCGGCTTGGCCATGCGTGCCGCTGATTCCATGGCAGGCAAGGGTATCTGCCTGCGCACAGATGTCTATAATACCCGTATGGAAGGCGACGGCGCTGGCAGCATCAATGTCTATGGCGTGGAGGAGGCTGAAATGGTCGGTGCCAATGCCGTGATGAACATGCTTTATCCAAACTCCATCAGCGAGCGAGTGAACTTCCAGGAAGTGGCTGATCTAGTGCGCACCAGCCTGGATCTCGACATCCCGACCATCATCGAGGCGCTGCCCTATGGTCTAGGTCAGACAGATAAATACACTTTAGAGAACATCATGTTCGCCACCCGTCTGGCTGCTGAGTTAGGTGCAGACGTGGTGAAGACACCGTATCCGATTGATGCCAAACCGGGCGACTTCCGCCGTGTCACCGAGTCCTGCTTTGTTCCCGTGATCATTCTTGGCGGTGCCAATGTCAACGATGACGCCAGCCTGCTGAAAATGGTGGAAGACGCCATGGATGCAGGTGCAGCAGGCATCGCTATCGGTCGTAACGTCTGGCAGCATCGCAATCCGGCCGCCATCGCCCGGAGTCTGGCTGCCATCGTGCATGAGGAAGCTTCAGCCCTTGAAGCCCTTGCCCTGCTGAAAGAACCACTGCGCTAAGCTAGTTACGGTTTTCCACCACCTATGAAAGCCTCCGCCTTTGTCGCTCTATTTCTTTTCACATCGCTTGCCCACGCAGGTGAGATGAAGACTTTTTCTCTGAAAGCCGATGAGTGGGCCGAGGGAGAAGCGCCCAAGGAAGTCTTCGTCGTCGAAGGCACCGTCAAGATTGCTACTAAAGACGGCAATAAAGCCATCATGATCGACGGCACACCCATCGTCGATGCCTGTGCTCAGCTTGCGGTCTCCGCTGCGGGTGAGAGCAGCATTCAAGCCCGCGTTTTTGCCAGTAAACGTGCGCGCTCCGTGCCGAAGTTCGGACTCAGTGTGCATGGCATGAGCGGCTATCGACTGCTCATCAATGCGGCTAAAAAGCAGCTCGAGCTTGTTAAGGCTGATGTCGTCGTCGCCAGTGTGCCTTACACCTGGACCAGTGAAGTCTGGGTGCAGATGAAACTGGAAGTGAAGCGCGGCGAAGGTGATGCCTGGACAATCGCTGGTAAAGTCTGGCCAGCCGATGCCACAGAGCCTGCTGAGGCCACCGTCAAAGCAGATGATAAAGGCCTCAAAGGTCAGGGGAAAGTCGGCGTGTGGGCCACACCCTACTCGGAGACGCCGGTCTATTTTGATGACATCGAAGTGAAATTAGAAACTGCTCCTGCTGCGTGAAGTTTTTTTGCGGAAAAGAGCAGTTTCCGTTTGCCTCTCCTTGATCCTCTGTTAGTATCACGGCCCACGTTTCTGGATACTGGAGCGGTAGCTCAATTGGTTAGAGCGCCAGCCTGTCACGTTGGAGGTTGCGGGTTCAAGTCCCGTCCGTTCCGCCAGAAGTGAAAAGGGCCCATTCAGCAATGAGTGGGCCTTTTGCTTTTTATGAAGTAAGCTTTCCAAAATTGCCCAAACATCATGCCTCCTTCATCCGACAATCAGCACGATTTAGACATTGCCAAAGTCGCTCAACGATCCAAGGACATCGAGGCTAAATTGCCCAAGTTGAAAGACTGGATGGACCAGGGCCTGAGTATCTTGGCACTGGTAAAAGATTACTGGAACGGCAGCTACCGCGAAGTGCCCTACTGGGTCATCAGCGCCGCTGCCTTAGCCTTGCTCTACGTTCTGAATCCTGCCGATGTTCTACCAGACGTCATCGTCGGCGTCGGCTACCTGGACGATGCCACCGTCGTCGCCTTTTGCCTGAAGCTGATCGAAAAGGAACTGGAAAAATACAAAGCTTGGCAGCTGATGCAGAAGTCAGCTTCCGAGCAAGAGTTGAAAAACTCGGCCTAGTGCGTGATCTTCCAGCCGCCCTTTTGGTGGATGTATTGATGCAGGGTTTCGTAGAGCCTTGAGTCGTTTGGAATACGATAGAAAAATCGGTAGGACACGCCTACCACCTCTCGCTCTTCAGCCTCAACGCGCTCGATGGTATAAGTCGGATGCTCTTTCACGAAATCTCTGATGGCTTCCAATTCATCTGGAGCACCCATGGGGATAGTGAGGCCAACGACAAACAGGATCAATGCAATGGCTAATACAGCGAAGATCGCAAAAGTGATCCATAGAGCCTTGGAAGATTGCGGTTGGTTGCTCATGGTTTGCGCTGATTCTCAAGAGGTTAGTCTTCCAGCCTGACCTTGGCAAGAGGCGTCTCGCCTTTGTGCCTGAAGTCGCGAAGCCATAGGGCCGCCGTAGGTTGGGAATGGTCGGCGGAAAAGCGCGAGGAAAACACATTGGACATCACTGCCGATCTTCCCGACTGGTCTGGTGGTGTCGAATGCCTGCTTGCGACCGCTCCGTCAAAGAAGTCGGGAAGGCTGGCGGCAGTGTTTTGAGCGGTAGCGAGCCTCAATTCCGCCAACCATTCCCAACCTACGGTTCGAGCTACTCCGCAGGTTCCATGGAGGCCTTCATTGAGCCGGTGCTTTCTTTCATCGCAGGATCAGCGCCGAATTCATGGATCTGCTCCACACGCAGCTCGGCGAGCTCTTTATGACAAGTGGCCACGATGACACGGCTACTTTCATCCACCTCGCAGGCCATCTTGTAGCCTTTTTCAAACTCATAGCCAAAGATGGCCATGAGCATGTCGATCACGTATTGATAACTGTGAGTATCGTCGTCGTGCAAAATGACGTGATAGGGCGGCTCAAGCTCAGGCTTTAATTGCGGCGGTGTGGTGCGCACGATCGGGCCGCCCGGCTTCACCGGGGCGTCTATCGTGGCATTGCGTATCGACTCCAACATCATGGGCCATTATGCACGCAAAGCAGACCTGTCTCAACCACGGGGATGCAAAGAGGCGGGATTCTTTTCAGAACCCCGCCTCGCGGAAATCAAAATTTAATCCGATCTGCGATTACGCAGGATCTTTCTTTGGTGCGTCACCTTCCGCTGGTGGACGACGGAAACCGCCGCCTTCACCACCCTCGCCGCCGGGGCGACGTGCACCTCCTGGGCCACCTTGGCTACCGCCGGGGCCACCAGGACCTCCGCCAGGACCGCCTTGGCCACCGCGCATCATGTTTCTCATGCGCTCCATGGCCGTTTTCATCTCTTCTTTGCTGACTTTGCCATCCGTATTTTCATCCCTACGGGTAAAGCGGGACTCGATCTCTTGCTTTGAATACTCAGCGTACTCTTCCTTATCCACACTGCCGTCTGAGTTTTTATCCATGCGACCATAGACCTCGTCTAAATTGAATCCGCCAGGACCACCGGGACCTCCAGGGCCACCTTGTGGGCGATCTCCTGGTGGACGTTCGCCTTCAGGGCGTGGCATGGGGCGATCACCCTCTGGTTTTGGCATTGGCTTATTGCCTTCTGGCGCATCACCTGGGGGACGACGGAAGCCGCCACTCTCTCCACCTTCACCGCCTGGGCGACGGAAACCGCCGCCTTCACCACCTGCACGGTCCTTCATGCCTTCACGCATCTTTTCTGCGATCTTGCTTATCTCAGCCTGATCGACCACGCCATCAGCATTTTCATCCATTTTAGAGAAGCGATCCCCTGTATCTCTTGTGGAAAATTCATCAAACTCAGCCTTGCTGAGTTTGCCGTCACTATTGGTGTCAGCTTTTTTGAGGAATTCCGCCAAGCGACCGCCGCCTTCGCCTTTAGGTGCGCCGTCTTGAGCGACAGCGATGCAAGAGCCCAGCGCTAAAAAGCTGAGGACTGTGAGTGTGTTCATGGTTGGTTTCATAAGGGTATGTCAATTGTTAGAGACGCACCCTGAAACTCACCTGCTGAGAAATGGTTTCGGTCAGATTGAAAAAAGTAGCCTACTTCACGGAAGTATCAGCACATGGGTGCCGCGCTTCACCAGATCATGCAGCCTCAAAATGTCTGCTTTTCGCATGCTCAGGCAGCCCCAGGTGAGGTGGTTCTCTCCATCTGGCCAGTCGCTGATCCAGCCATGGATGCCGATGCCATAACCCAGCGAGGTGTTTGCTGGTGAAAGGCTGCCACGCTTAGCCGCGGAGGCTATTGCGTCGTATTCTTTCAGGGTGATGCGGCCTTCCTGCAACGCGCTGCGGCCATCGTAGACATTCGGGTAATTTAGTCTCAACCAAGCTGCACCGAGGTACGCGCCATACTCGCCATCAAAGGGCCCCCGCGCTTTCTGAGTGATCACGTAGTCACCCACCGGGCTACGATTATCCCCATTCGTGGTTTTACGCTTCCGGCCATCTTGCCCAAGCGCGATTGGCAGAGTTTGGGTGATCTTTCCCAACTCACAGACATGCAGCTGATAGTCATGCTTCACCGCAATGATGATCCGTTCCTGCTTTTCCGGCACGAGCAGCTGGCGATGGTTGCGGATAAAAGCCGAAACGCTCTGTGGCCATGTGGCCGCTTCAGCATAGAGCAGGTGCCGCAAGGTCAGCGTGAGCTTAGGTGCGTCGAGATTCTGACTCGGTGCCATCTGAGCGATGCGTTGCCGCCGCTTCACTGTATCCCCAGGTTTCAGGCTACATCCCTGAATGCCTGTGTAACTCGTGCGCACTTGCTGCAGTTGACCGTTATCGAGAAAGCGATGCTCCAGCCAGATCTCTCCATCCGTGACCTCCATGACACGGCCTGCTGCGATGGCATAAACAGGCTGCTGCGCTTTGCTGGGGAAGCTTTCTGTGGCAGTGAAGTTCAGCGCATCCACGCTAAATTGAGTGTTTTTCACTGCTTTGCCATCCGCCTCTCCGATGGGAAAATCAAAGCCATCTGCCAAATCAGGAGCCAGCAGCGGAGTAAGATCTGCCGCGCTGATGAGGCTGCTGAAAAACAACCCGATGATGAAGAGGAGGATCATGACCAATCTTCCCGCTGGACGGAACTTTTGTACTCTGGATAACACGTGCAGCCCCAATGCACTGAGCCTGTCTTTTTCCACTGAGGAATTGTGCGCAGCGGCATCAACTGCCCGCACTGCGGAAACTTTGGAAAAGACTGATTCATTTTTCAAGCCGCCTGCGCTTGTGACTCTCCGACATGCGTGATGCGGATTATGTGCTCTGTGGAGATCCAGTCGAAGTGACCGGCTTCGTCCATCACTACCATCATCGTCCCAGCAGGATTAAGCAGTGCATAGTCCGTGCGCGGCACAGTATGAACTGCCTGCTCAGCGATGTGCAGACGAAACGGTTTGAAGGGGCGGCAGTGCAGCAGGTTGCGTATTTCTTCGGCGATCATACAGCGCTGACCCTAATCTGTGGGTTTGGGATTTCACTCAAAATTTACCGTCGGATAAGACCAGCAGGCGGGTAATGCAAAGCATACCGACCTTTATTCTCCTGTAGCTGCCAGCATTTTGCGCCCTCATGTTTGGGTAAATAAAGAAAGGTCACCCTTCCTCTACTGGTGATTTCTAGATCCGCATGTCCATCATGGTTTAAATCAGGAAAACGCACGCACATCGGCCATTCACCCACCCAAGGTCCTTTGATCCATCGTCCGTCCTCCAAATGGTGAAACTGCACTTCATGCCAAGTGCCCGAGGCTCCATGTCCATACCCAAAATCATATCGAATGTGAGATGGATGCACACGCCACCAACCAATACCAAAGGCACAAAGCAACGTGAGCGCCGCAGCGAAGACACTCTGAGCAAGCTCCCGCCAGATTTGACGGGTCTGCGGCTGCCAGAGACGCCAAGCCAGCCAGCCGATGCCAATGAATGGGCCAACAAATAACACTCCCATGAGCGCCAATGTGGTAAGCGTAGGTTCGCTGTTCGCAGTATCGATTCCAATGCAATAGCCAAACATGGCCAATACGATCAAAGCTGAAATGGAAGGTAGCGACATATCTTGCTTAAAAACTTATGGACGGAAAATCTGCCGCAAGGCCGACTATGAAATCACCGTCAGACCGGACGCTGCAGCCATGAACGACTGCCGATGATCAAAGGTGCAGAACTCCGTGGCCCCCAGCTCGATGGCCAGGGCCACATGCAGCGTGTCCAGCGAGCGGCAGAGTGTGTTCACGCCATGCGTGGTGGAGAGAGCCTCCGCCGTAGCAAAGACATTCGGCCACACCACGTTCATCCGCTCATGCACGCCGCTGGTCAGATCTTCTTCCATCTGTGCGAGCAGTGCTTCACACTCAGCCAAGGTGATCTCCCCACGCCCCACTTTCTGTCGCAGCGCTGAGCGCATCTCTAGCTCATGCAGTGGCGTGATGGGCGGAACATTGGCGCTGGCGTTCACGTGAGCTACCGCCTCTACCGCGCGAAGTTCAGGCAGGTAGAGCTTGAGCAGCACGCCAGTGTCGAAGTAGCGCATCAGAAGCGCTCTGCACGTAGTTCATCCAAGATCACTATAGAGTCCGGCACCACACGGCTACCGAACAGGGCTTTCTGGCGAGCCAGGAAATCAGGCTTGGCGGGCGGGGACCGTAGCGCAGCGCTTTCCTGAACCAAGTTTCTCCGGCTTTTGAGAAACAAAATGAAATCATAGACCTCCTGCACCACAGATTCTGGGGCGAGTTTGATTTCGGTCATCATAGCATCTCTAGCGCTCATGGCTGGAGGTTAGCTCATCGTGGTTCATATGGCAAGACTTCTGCACTGAGGAGCAGGCTCATTTTTAAAAGTTTCGCGTCTCGCTGCCCTCGCCGGTTTTCAGTAGTCCAGACGCAGCACTTGCGATTTCATACAACGGAAGCGTGAATGATGGAAGAAGGGAAAGATCGGCCTATCCCAGCCTCCCGCTATATCCTACTTCCCAAAGCACTGCAACTTGCCGTCCATCGTGGCCACGAAGACGCGGCCTTGGGAGACGGTGATGCCGTCCCAGACGGGGGGGCTGGTGAGTTCTAAGCCGGCGCTTTGTTCGCCAGTCTCCACGTTCACGGCCCACATCTTGGCTCCGCGGCGACCTTCCAGGGCTTCGTTTTGCTCCTTGAGTTCTTGCAGGATGGCGGGGTCTTTGGCGGCGAGGCGCTCAAAGGCGTATTCTTCATCAATGGTGTCTGGAGCTCCGCTGACTAGGACCGTTTTACCGGCCAAGGCCATGCTGCGGGCGACGATGGGGACAAAGCGGTCCCAGGTGTGTTTGACGAAGCTGCCGCCTGCTTTACCAGCGGCTTTTCCGCCTTCGCTGGTGCCTTTAAACCAGAGGG
>JAPLUM010000570.1 GCA_026397605.1 Verrucomicrobiota bacterium
TTGTATTCCATTTTGGAGTTATTTCAGCTCATTTTCAGGTCTCTGCAAAAGCGGTCACTGCGTAGGCAAATGGATGCCAAACCTTCGCTGATTATGAAGAAAGTGATAATTTTCAGAAAAAGTTTCTTGGCAATGGCACGGTGAATGCTTTATTTCCCTGCTTAGATGGTAAGTCTCCCGGGCCGACCACCTAAAACATCAACAAAACCTAAATCGACCACATGAAATTGAAAAGCATGACCTCCGTGATCACTAAGTCAGCACTCGTCCTCGCAGCTTGCGCTAGCGTGAGCGCATTCGCTGGCACCTCCGCTCCTGCAAAGGGCGTTACCCCACCAATCGAAGAGGGCGGCGCCCTGTTTGATACTCTTGGTGCAACCCTCGAAGTGGGCTATGATTCCCGCTATTACTTCCGCGGCCTCTGGTTCGCAGACAACACCACATGGGCAGGCCTCAGCCTGAGCGTGCCTCTCACTGAGAAGCTCTCCCTTGGATTCGGAACTCTTTACACGAGCACCGTTGACACCCTGGTAAACACTGTAAATGGCGAAGAAAATCTGGATTATTCCGAGCTTGATCTCTCCGCTTCCCTTACCTATGACGCTGGCTTTGCTAAGCTTGGTCTCGTTTACACTCACTATGAGTTCTTCGATACCTTCTCTGGCACAACCAATCCTACAGGTCCTTTCAACAGCACCAATGAAACTGGTGTTACTGGCGTTGAAGAAGTCGGTGCTACCATCGCTACTTCCGTCGGTCCAGTGAACCTCTATGGTGGTTTCTACTATGACTTCACCATTGGCGCTTCCTATGCTGAAGTCGGTGCAGATGCTCCAATCGCTATCAACAGCTGGTTGAGCCTCGTTCCAGCTGTGAAAGCTGGCTACGGCTTCACCAACTATTACACCATCTTCCCTGGTGGTCGCCAAAGCGGTCTTACCCACGTTGTTCCTTCTTTGTCCGCTCCAATCAAGCTGACCAAGACTGCAACTCTGACTCCATACGTTGCTTACAACATCTCCCTCGACACTCGCCACCTGAACAATACTCAGGACAGCGAATTCTTCGGCGGTGTGAAGCTCGGCGTGACCTTCTAATTCGTCGGGGTCTCAGTTGACTCCTTCTTTCAAGCTCCCGATCAGTGCTCCTGATCGGGAGTTTTTGTTTTTACTCGGCAACCGAGCATGAACCATCAAACTTTAATCCATGGCTGACGCATCCTCTATTGCCCAAGAAAGTGATCCTTTGGTGTCGGCTTTTATTCAATTCATGGATGTCGAGCGCAGATCATCTCCGCGAACGCTGGATCTCTACGACCATGCATTGACTGAATTCAGGGAGAGACATTCAGGCTTCAAGACCTGGCAGGCTTTGACGGCAGATGATTTCCGCAAGTATCTGTTTGAGATGATGAAGCGTGAGTTGGAGCGCTCGACCATCCGTCTGCACTTCGCTGCGCTGCGCTCCTTTTTTAAATGGCTGACCCGTCGTCAGGGCTGGACGACCAACCCACTGCTGGATGTACAATTACCCAAGCAGGAAAAGAAGCTGCCAGTCGTGCTCACGCTGACTCAGGTGGTGGAGATGCTGGCGCTGCCTTTAGCGCTGCCTAAAAGCCCCAAATCCCCTGAATGGGGTCCTGAGCGTGATGCAGCTATTTTAGAACTTTTCTATTCCACCGGGATGCGACTCGCGGAGCTAGCTTCCGTGAATGTGGAGGATGTGGATGCCTACAGTGATACCGTGCGCGTCATTGGCAAAGGCCGCAAAGAGCGCCTGCTGCCCGTGGGATCACATGCCATGTTAGCCATCCAGCGCTACCGACAAAAGGCAGGCATCCAGCACGGCCCCCTCTTTCTGAGCAAGCTACGCACGCGCATCACCACCCAAGCTCTGGCCGACGTGGTGGATAAGTACTGGAAAGCCAGCGGGATGCCGATCCATGTCACTCCCCACAAACTCAGGCACAGCTTTGCCACCCACCTACTGAATAATGGTGCAGACCTACGTAGTGTCCAAGAACTGCTCGGCCACGCCAGCCTGAGCACCACTCAGATCTACACCCACGTCTCGACTCAGCGGATGAAAGAGGTCTATGAGGCCGCGCATCCACGGGCCAAGTCCAATCAATGAAACGACGAGCGCTTATTTACCTAGCGCTTGTCTGAGCACGGGCTCAAAGATGTCAGCCTGACGCATGAAACCAAGGTCACTGGCGTGGGAGGCGTCGGTGGCACCTTCAGTATCATCGCCATAGAGATGATCGCCGGAGATATAGGAGAGGTTTTTCACGCCCTCTTTGAGTAGCGTTTCATAGGCGGCTTTGAGTGCTGCGTGGTTGTCGGTGTGATGCTTCTGGCGTGCTGGGATGATCCAATCATTTGTATTGCGGCGATCCTCCACCAGGATGATGGGCGTTTCGGGTTTAGCGGCACGCAATTGCTTGACTAGGGGTACACATTTAGCCGTGACATCGGCAGGCCCCATATTCGGAAGGCAGTCGATGACAAAGCAGGCCGCATCGACTTGCACCAGATAGTCACCGACGGCCTTGTCCATTCTGCCATTGCCGGAGAAGCCCAGATTCACCACAGGCATGTCCAGCTTACGACCCAAGATCCCCGTGTGAACCATCCCAGGACGGCTGGCGCAGGCACCATGGGTAATGCTGGTTCCGTAAAAAACGATGGGCTTTTCTCGCGGGGCCAGTCCCTCAAATTGGCTGCCTTTAGCCACACCGATGCTCAGAGACTCGATCCCATTATAAAGCGGCAAATAGGCTGCATATTCCCGTGACCCTGGCGCCAAGCCCTTGATGATCTCAGCCTTCACTTCCTGAGTCGCAGGCTTGGTGACCATGACCCACTTCCATTTGCCATCGGTATCCCGCGCGTAGAGATCAACGCCACTGGCCCCCGTGGCCGCCATGGCGGGCTGAGTCAGCCTCTCTTTGCTCAAACGATAATGCACACTGATGGCCGTGGCATCTGTCTTGAAGCGGACCACCATGCCTGAACTATCTCGGCTGAGTCCCCAGACAGCAGCCGTCACTTTCCCTTCTGCGCTTGCGGGCAGTCGATCAAACCAACGTTTCCTCTCTTGATCGGGTAAGATGCGCCCCTCCACACCCCAGGTCGTCACATCATGCCACTCCAGATCCGCCGCCGCCGCTTTAGTCGCGGCCATGGCAGGGTCTAGCTTCGTGACATCGGGTGCTTTTTGAGCCGAAGCAAAAGTGGTGAGGACTAGTAGAAAGAGAAGAGAATGGGTTCGGTTCATAGTTTTTTGAGTTGGACGCCACTATCACGCTCCAGATTAACCCTGCCTTACACACCAATCTTGAAAGTTATGTCCGCTGAGGCAGTGCTTTTGACTCATCCCACAACAGCAGAATAAGCTGCACAAAGGCTGCCGGGCAAAAGCACAGAAGCGGAGTGACCTTCTTTTTTGGCCAACTCTGCGGCCAAGACGAGCTGCCAGGCTCCGGCAGCCCCCATGCTTTCGCCAAGGATGGTCCGTGGTTGCTGTGATGGCGGCGTAGATTCGGATCGATATCCGGCTTGGGCACTCAGCTCTGAGGCATCTAAAACGGGGATGCCAGTTTCTCCTCCAATGAGGTGTGAGTGATTGACCAGTTCTTTGAGCTGCTTGGCGCGCTCAGCTTTATTGTGGAAGGCGTAAGCTTCCTGGTGATGGAGGTTCAAGCCGTCACCTTGAAGCGAAACAACGAGTGCTCCAGCCCCCTCTGAGGCCTTCAAATCGGGGTGATAATAAGACACCGCCTCTGCGGCGACCCAGTCACATTCTTCAGCGCCAATGACGAGCACATGATCCACGAGGCCCTGGATTAGCCAGGTGTGCGCCATGGAGATGCCTTCGATGATAGCACTGGACTCGCCAATAAATGTCGTGACTGGACCATCCACACCCAGGAAGGCTGCAACGTGTGATGCGGGTGCATTGTAAACCGTCTCTGGAAAAATGAGTGGGCTTGCCAGCGCGGGGGTCTCGATCACCTCGTGATAAAATTTTCCACTGAACTGCACGCAGCCATTGAACATGCATTGCACGATTCCCAATCGTCCTGCGCCTTGGCCATTCGGAAAGCCAGCCTTTTCCAAAGCCTCCAATCCAGCAGCGAGAGAAAATTTGGTGATCGGGCTGGCACGGCGCAGACGTGGGAATTTCGGCAGACGATCTGGTGGCGCGGCTGGCACTTGATAGATGCTGCAGGACCAGTCTCGGTCGAAGTAACTGCGCACACATTCTGTGACTGAAGGGGACTGCTTTGTCGTCACCGCAGCAGCAAGAGCCTCTGCACCCCAGCCTGCAGGAGAAACCGCACCCGTTCCGAGGATGCGTAGTGATCCTGGACTTGTCGCTGCCGCGGGACCTGAGCCGGGCGCGTCGGCATGTTTTAGCACCAGTGTGGCGTTGGTGCCGCCAAAGCCGAAGCTGTTCGTCAGAGCTACCTGAACCGATGCTTCACGGAATTCCCGAACGAGATCAAAGCTCACCGCAGGATCAGCTTCCCGCACATTGAGGCTGGCTGGAAGCCACTGACCTCGCAGCGCCATGGCGCAGATCACGGCCTCCACCGCGCCTGCACCGCCGAGCAGATGGCCCATGGCCGATTTTGTGGAGCTAACTGCGATCCCTGAAGCTGCCTGCCCCGCCCAGGCGCGGATGGCGCTGGCCTCGGCCACATCGTTGTAGGGGGTGCCGGTGCCGTGGGAGTTGATGTAATTCACCTGATGCGGAGAAATGCCCGCCATTTGGCAAGCTCCCGTCATGGTTCGGATAGCTGCTTTACCAGCTGGATCAGGCTGCGTGAGATGATGTAGATCGGTGGCGATGGCGTATCCCGAAGCTTGGCAGACTGCCGCAGCACCACGTTCAGACGCAGCTTCTTCACTTTCCAGCAGCATCACGGCTGCGCCTTCTCCAAGTGCCAGGCCGTCTCGCGCTGCATCAAAGGGACGCGGGATACCGCTGGGAGCCAGTGCACGCAGCGTATCAAAACCGGAAAAGACCAGCTCCGCTATCGCATCATAACCGCCGGCCAAGACGCGCCTAGCTTTACCGGTCTGGATCATCGCCATGGCATCTCCGATAGCATTGGCACCACTGGCACAGGCATTGGAGACCACGATCATGGGACCATGCCAGTCATACTCCATGGCGATAGCGTTCAGCTGCTTGTGCGGTTGATAATACTCGATCCGAGCCAGCTGCCCAGATAGCTTAGACGGGCTACTGCGCGCATGGCGGAAGTAGTCTTGGCCAATGCTCATGGCGCCAGCTGAGGTGCCGATGATGATTGCATCGATCCCCTGCATTCCTGGCATTTTGGCCATCGCCAAGGCCTCGCGGATAGCCAGCAGGAGCATCTTCGTGCCGCGATCGATCAGCGCATCTCGACGGCGTGGCAGTTTGGTGAAAAGACGCTCGTTTGGCAGATCCACCTGACAAGCCGTTTTAGCAAAACGCTGGCTGACATCAAACATCGTCACTGGTGTGACATTCATCTGATTGGCACGAAAGGACGCCTCATTGGCCTGCCAATCCAACCCGAGAGGCGAGACGATGCCTGTCCCCGTGATAAAGATGCGTTTTGAAGATTCAGTGGCCACAAGATATAAAATAAGAAAACGACAGACGCTGCTTCATGGATTCCTGCGCTTGAACACTGTGCTTGAACTTGCCACTATTTGCCTCCGCCTTCCTTGGTTTAACGGAGCGCGGCTATGAGTGCAAATGTTTGGTGAACGCTGGCAGAAAATCCTTCACGCACAGGGTGACAAAGTCGCCCTGTGGCATCCTGACGGGGCCGTGTCTTACCTCGAGCTGGAAAAACTAGCCTATGAGTTACCCGCGCAGACTTGTCCTCAGCTTGGTTCGTTTTATCTAGCACGGGGAGATGGGCTGGAGATCACCACGGCCCTGCTGGCAGGTTTTCTCACCCATTTGCCTGTGCAGGTGGTGGAAAAAGATCGCCAGCGGCGCGTGCCCACCTCACCGTCGCCTGCTGGTACAGCTCTGATCAAGCAGACGGTCGGCAGCTCCGGCGTGCGGCGCTGCCAGTTTTTCAGTTTCGATCAGATCGCCGCAGATGTGGACCGACTGCACTCAGCTCTCGGTTTAGCAGCCTGTGACGCTGCCTTAGCGCCGCTGAGTGTGGCGCATTCCTTTGGTCTTACGACGACCGTTTTGCAGACGCTGCTAAATGGACTGCCCACCCACTGGCTGCCCACGCCTTTTCCAACGGGGATGAAGGAAGCACTGGCAGAAAAAGAGAGGGCCTTTCTCCCTGGGGTGCCCGCCATGTGGAAGGCCTGGCTCATTGCCGGACTCGATCTTAGTCGCGTCCACCTCGCCGTGTCCGCAGGCTCCACCCTGACGCATGATCTGGAATCGAGAGTGCGCGACAGCTTTGGTCTGAAGCTGCATAATCTCTACGGCACCAGCGAGTGCGGAGCCATCAGCTATGACTCGGATGCTTTACCACGCTGCACCGCCTCTGATCTAGGGACTTTATTGCCAGGAGTCAGCAGCCATCTAGGCCCCGATGGCCGACTCCTTGTTCAAAGCGATGCTGTAGGACTAGGTTACGATGAAACGCTCACTGGCGAGCTCTTTGCACCACCTGATCATCTCACCTCAGATGTCATTGAGATCCAGGGTGACCGACTGCACTTTCAGCGCTGTCTGGGTCAGGGCATCAACGTCGCCAGCCGGAAACTCAGTCCAATTGAAATCGCCGCAAAAATCAGTGCCAGCCTCGGCGGGTTGACTGCCATCGTGTCCGGCGCCCCAAGTCGTGATCCCGAGCGCGTTCAGGACATCATCTGTCATGTTCCTATTCCAGCGGAGGCATTGACCCCAGAGTTCAAAGCCAAGATCTGTGCTACCCTCGCCCCCTGGGAAGTTCCCCGGCGCTGGACCACTCTTCCGTCGGAGTAATTGAACTCACTGCAGTCGCGCGCCGACTTCCAGAGAATGTCCGCGCAGGAAGTCGGCAGCCTGCAGGCGTTTGCCGCCTTCGGCTTGCACTTCATCCAGCCGAAGTAGGCCTAGGCCGCAATTGACGATCAGGCCCGCTTTAGGATCGGCTGCAAGCAGAGTGCCCGGCAGAGGGCAGGCGTCCGCGCCTTCGATGACTGTAGCACGGTGAATTTTCAGCGGCTTCCCATCTGGCAAAAGACAGCTCGTTCCTGGCCATGGATTGTAGGCGGAGATCAGACGCTCCTGTTCAGTTGCAGGGCGGGTCCAATCTAGCCTGCCGTCTTCACGCTTGAGCTTTCCGCAATGACTGGAAAGCGCGTGATCCTGGGGCCTGCGTGGAGGGTTCCCTGCAGCAATGAGATCCAGAGCTTTTTCCAGGCTGGCAGGTGCTGCGAGCGCGAGTTTATCATGCAGGATCCCGCCGGTGTCTGAGGGTAGGATGGGCATGGCGTCCATTAGCAGGATGTCACCCGTGTCTAGGCCTTCATCCATGAACATGATGGTGACGCCTGTCTCTGCATCCCCTGAGCGGATCACGGCCTGAATGGCTGAGGCCCCGCGATATTTGGGCAGTAACGACGCGTGAATGTTGAGGCAGGCCAGACGCGGCACGTCTAACACGCTACGTGGTAAAATTTGGCCATAAGCCACAACAACGGCCACATCAGCCTCAAAGGCTTTGAGTTCATCGACGATGTGGCGGATCTTGGGTGGCTGCAAAACGGTGAGTCCTGCGGCCAATGCGCGCACTTTGACCTCAGGCGGTGTCAGCACCAGCTTCCGACCCGCTGGCTTATCTGGCTGAGTGACCACACCCACGACTTCATGTTTTGGGGTGCCCAGCAGCCATTCCAGAGATGGCATACCGATGTCTCCTGTGCCGATGAAAAGAATACGCATGGTGGCCTGATGATCAAAAAAACAGCCCGACCTAGATCTTCATTTTCTCGATCTCGTGCCAGGCATCCAGCGTCATGATGCTGCCCAAAATGTCATAAAGCACCTTGGCAGGTGGCTGGCTGGCATCGATGTCAACGATCCGGTCACCACAGTAATGCTCCAGGATCGGCTTGGTCTCCTCCTCATAGGTGACAAAGCGCTGTTGAATGACTGCCTCATTGGCATCATCAAAGCGATTATCCTTCAGCGCACGCTTGCGCAGACGGCGAGCGAGCTCGGTGCGGTCTGGGCAGCTCAAATGGAAGACCTTCAGGACCTCGATATCCTTTTCCATGTACTTCGCCTGCTCGACATTACGGGGGATGCCGTCAAGAACCAGGAAGTCGATCTCAGGCTTGAAGACATGGCCATCCACGCGCTGCTTGATGTTAGCGCGCCAAAGTTGGACGGTCAGATCATCCGGCACGAGTTCGCCTCGACTGGAGTATTCGACAAACTTTTGGCCTAAAGCCGTGCGTGTGTCCAACGAGCGAAAAACATCTCCACAAGCCAGGTGATGAAAGCGTGGGATAGAGCCGAGGACTTTACCCTGGGTGCCCTTGCCACTGCCTGGAGCACCCAGAATCAAGAATGTACGAAAACGAGGAAGATCTGACATAAAGAACCATTCATAGCACGCCGCCAAGCCGCCACAAGCCACTCTTCGTGGTCATCTGAGAATACGAATGCAGCCCCAGAGATCTTTACCCTTTGATCTTTTGGAGATCATGTCTTCAGTTCACAGATGGACGATAGCCAACACGAGCCCGACTTGCTGACACTCACTCAATTGCGCCAGGTTGCAGGGCCTGCGCCACAGCCTTATAGGGTGCATGTTCAAGTCGATCAACGCAGTGAAAAACAGACTTCTGGCGGCGCACCCTTTTTAGAGATCAAGCTGGCCGACTCGGGCGAGTCCATTGTTTGGCGTGTCTTTGATAACAATCCGCTCTTTGTCGATGCGCGTGGTTTGCAGCGTGGCAGCTTCATTGAACTCACCGCTCAGTGGGTCGATACAGGGAAATATGGGATCGAGCCACGACAGCCGAAAATGCGGGTTCTGAGTGATGATGAAAAACTCCTGCTGCTCGGGGGTGATCCTGATCTAGCGAACCGGCAGCAGACTGATTTTACAGAAATCACCCATTTTGTCGCCGCGATGAATGATCCGCGTCTTCGGTGTCTGTGTAGTTTGTTTTTAGAAAAGCATGGAGAGCGGTTCCGGCGCACGGCAGCTGCGCGGGAAAATCACCACGCTCGTCGTGGAGGCCTTGTCGAGCATGTAGCTCAGATGATGCGTTGTGCCGTGGCTATTGCCGGAGTGTATCCGCACTTAAACCAAGATCTGCTCGTGGCTGGCGTGCTGTTTCATGACTGCGGAAAGCTATGGGAAAACTCATATCCTGAAAACAGTTTCGCCATGCCTTATCAACTGCATGGGGAAATGCTGGGCCATATCACTCTGGGGCTGGAGTTGGTGAATAAACTCTGGCGTGACATGCATGATCGACCTGAAGCTGGGGAGTGGACGATGATGGAGCCACCGAGTGATCTGGTGCGTCTGCATCTGCTTCACCTCATCGCGTCTCATCACGGTCAGTATGAGTTTGGATCGCCAGTGCTGCCAAAGACACCGGAAGCCTTAGCGCTGCATCATGTGGATAACATTGATGCAAAGATGGAAATGATGCGCCGTGGTTACGAGACGTCTAAGGAGCTGGCTCCCGGCATTTTCGAGCGCTTCCGCCCGCTGAATGTGAACGTGATTGCGCCTCTGACGAGAGTGGTTCCGCCGCAGTCAGTCCAGCCTGAATAATCGAGGCTAGAGTTCGTCAGCCCAGGTTAGATAAATGATGAGTTTTTTTGTAGTCAGTGGATGCTGACTGGACGGCCG
>JAPLUM010000878.1 GCA_026397605.1 Verrucomicrobiota bacterium
CCACCGACGGCAAAATCCCCGCCAAACTCACCAAAAGCCACTTCACCTTGGAAGAATGGCGCAAGATGGGTCGCGACAAGGAAAGCCAGTACGCCGACCCGATGTTCGAAAACCTCGCGAAACGCGATATCCGCCTCAAACCCGGATCACCGGCCGAAAAGCTTGGTTTCAAGCCCTGGGACCTCACCTTGGCCGGCGTGCGCAAAACCGACGCGGAGTGGCATGCACTCGCTGCGAAAGGTCACGACTACCCGAACTGGCAAACCGATGCCAAACCGTGGCCCGCACCGCCCTACAAAGTCGATCAAAGCTTCGAGCGTGCATCACTTGGCACGCTCGGCATTCGCAACGCCAAGTATGAACGCGATAACAAAGGCGAAAGCATCGGCGTCACCGATGAAACCGGCTCGCCCATCGGCGGAGCCTCCAAACGCAGCCTCAAGGTGCAGGACGTGCCCGGTTTGAAGCACAGCTACGATCCGGTGCTCGATATCTACCCCAAGTGGGCGGAGTCCGGCACCTACCACGTGAGCTTTGACATCATGGCTCAAACTGGAGCCGACTGGTTCTTCGAGTTGCGCAACAAAGGCGGCGAGTTCGCTGCTGGTCCCTACCTGCGCTGGCAAAAAGGCACGCTCGTCGCCAACAACACCGCCAGCCAGAAACTCGCCGACGTAAAGCCCGGCGAATGGCTCCGCATCGACCTCACGGCGACCACCGGAGCCGCGAAGTATGACGTAACACTCACCCGGCAAGACGGTACGAAAGCCGAGTTCAAATCCATCCCCTGCAAACCCACCTGGGACACCGCCCACTACCTCCTCTTCAGCGCCCTCGGCACGACGAAGACCGCGTTCTTCATTGATAACGTGAAAATGGAGAATTCTGGAAACTAACCTCTCACCTGATGATGAAATCTCGCACCCTATTGCTCCTTCTGACAGCTTCTCTCCAAGGCGCCGAACCTGTCGCCACTGTCACGAACACACCCGGTCTCGTCGCCTTCTGGGACTTTGCGAAGCGGGAGCCGGATGGCCAAAAACGGTTCACCGCCCATGTGCCTGCTGGAGCCACGACGGACTACCCGCTCGATGCCGCGAACTACATCAAGGATTACTGGGGTGCTGGGCGTGAGGCGACGTATGCCGATTTTCCGTTGCTGGGTCGCGGACCTTTCGGGAATGCCATCCGCATCGTCAAAGAAACCGACCCGGATTTCCGACCCTTCCTCTTCGTGCCGCGTTCGCGGTTGCATGACACGCCGCTGGACATCAAGGGCGCGGGGAAGTCGGTCACGGTGGTGGTGTGGGCGATTCGCGAGAGTGGGAATCACGCTCTGGCGGGCATCTGGCATGAAGGCACCGATTTGAAGGAGAAGAGCACGACCACCATCGCCAAGGTGGAGCGCGGGCAGCGTCAATACGCGCTTTTTGCCGGTCTGAATAAGCAAGGCAGCGCCTGCGGTCATGTGTCGGAGAATGGCGCGAGTTCCTTCCTGAACAAGTATGCGCTGCACAAGTGCAACTCCGTCGAGCAATCGCCCGAAGTGCCGGCTGATTCGACCGCCGAGGTGCTCGACAAGTCCTGGCAGTGCTTCGCGATGACCTTTGATCATGAGAAAGATGAACTCACCGGCTGGCTGAACGGCGTTTCCGGCGATCGCTGGCTCGACAACCCCAAGAAAGACAAACTAATCTCCTCCGCCTACAACGCCTACATGCAGGGCCACTTCGCGAGGCTGAGCGGGAAGCAGGACGGCGAGGACGAGAGCTTCCCGAAGGATCAATACTACAACCCGCCCGAAGCCGAGCCGCTCAGCGTTAAGGTGCTGCGCGAGTCCGCCGACGAACGCGTCGAGCTACGCGAGTATCGCCTCACGAAGATCGAAGTCACCCTGCGCGGCGGAAAAGAGGTCGCCCGCGATCTCGTGGCGCTGCGCCTGAACCCCTGGTGGTATCCGCACGACCTCTACTCGCCCAAAGAACCCAACGGCGGCGGCCCCTTCACCATAGGTCGCGTCATCCACAGCTCGCGCGGCGTCGGCTTCACCGGCTGGATCGGCGGCGTGGCGGTGTTTGATCGGGCACTGAGCGCGGAGGAGCTGGGGAGATTCTCAATGATTGATTGAGCTTTATCTCTTCGCGTGTGCGAAAGTCTGCTCCTGGCGCGGACTTCATGAAAAGCGATGCTTTCAGTTCTCTAGGACCTCAAGCGCATAGGCCCTCGATCTGAAATCTAGATCTCTGTATCAAGACAGATAAACGTTTCACTAGCTAGCTGCGGAGGAGGGGATGGCATGCTGTAGTTATCTGTAGTTTACCAGATCGAGGCCAGAGTTTGCCGCACGATTTTTTCAGTGACACTCTTAGATCATGCGCAAGGGTGGTTGAATCCATGCAGCGCTCTCATTTTTTATCTCACATTGCTTTGGCAAGTGCCTCAGCGTTCCTTCGGCCTTGGGCAGCTTTTGGGCAGAGTCAGGGGCCTGTGAAAATTGCTTCCATACGAGTCATTGAGTTCACAGACGTCGCTGATGCCCAGCACCGAAGTCAATATGTGGAGGTGGTTAGCGAGACTGGGCTGATCGGCCTGGGCGGGCCGCTTTATGCAGAACAAGGATACATCATTGCCAAAGACCTTGCACCCGTGCTCATCGGGCGTGACGCCATGGCAGGGGAGGCCTTGTGGGATCTCATGAAGCTATCCGACCGCCATAGCCGCGCGGGCTTCTACATGATGGCGATCAGTGCCGTGGACATCGCTCTATGGGACCTGCGTGGTCAGCACCTGGGCAGGCCTGTGTATGAGCTTCTCGGTGGGCCTGTTCGCGAAAAAATACCGGTTTACGCTAGCATGCTTGGCTTTGATACCCAGCCCGATGCTGCAAGAAAAACAGCCCGCGAATTTTATGATCGTGGTTTCAAAGCTCAAAAATGGTTTCTGAAAGCTGGCCCCCAAGCAGACTCACAGAGTTTTCAAAAGAATATCACACTGTTACGAACGCTCCGTGAAGAGCTGGGTGCCGACGCGGAACTCATGGTGGACTGCATGTGGGGCTGGGATGCACCCTACGCGGTGAAGTTTGCCAAGGTTGTGAAGGATTTGGACCTAAAATGGATCGAAGAACCTGTGCGTTCGGAGAACTTGGATGGCTATGAAATTCTAAAGCGAGATGGCGGCGTGCCCGTAGCTGGAGGCGAGCACCTCTACTCACGTTGGGAGGTGAAGCAGTATCTTGATCGGAAGTTGTTGGACTATGTGCAGGCAGACCCGGAGTGGTGCGGTGGCATCACCGAGCTAGTCAAGATCTGCACACTCTGTGAGGTGCATGCCGTCCCCGTCATACCGCACGGGCATCACATCTGGGCATCCCTCCATGTCGTAGCCTCACAACCCGAGCGGGTAGCACCGATGTGTGAGTTCCTTTTTCACTGGATGCCAGAAAAGCAGTATTTCCAAGACAGCACCATCACACCTGAAAATGGATTCATCACCCTGCCAAAGAAGCCAGGCATAGGTTTTGCCATTGATGCTTCTAAAGTTGCTTCCAGGCGCGAGATCAAGCCAGCATGAAATGAGTGCTGAGCCGCGTGCGCTTGGCGAGCGGCGTTGTTTCAAACATCGCGCAGGCTATCCCTGTGGCTCTCTCCGCAATAGCTTCCGAATTGTCCGAATCAGCTTTGAAAGCGTCAGGTCCTACAAGTGAGTGACTTCCCTGAGGGCAGCCGTCCGCAGCGCTGGTTCGAGACGCAAAACTTTGTGCCGCCACATGACAAGCAACTGACGGTGACTGCTTACGAGCTGAACGGCAGCGCCAACAGCGAGGCCTTCCTGCTCGACCTCGATAGCGGTGCGTTGACGAATCTTTCCCGCTCGCCTGACCACTATGAGGAGATCGAGGGCATTTTTCCCGATGGCAAACACACGCTGTTGTAGCGGGCGGAGCATGACGGCAATCACTGGCCGCTGATTGATGCCTAGAAGCTGGCGCTTGATGGCTCTGGCAAAGCCGAGCGCCTCACCTTCTTCACCGACTTCAAAGGCTATAAAGCAGGTGAGCCCGTGGTCAGTGAAGATGGGAAGCACCTAGCCTTCACACTTGGCAAAAGCGGCATGGAGGCCGGCCAGGGTTTCGGGCTTTTCTTGATGGAGCTGAGTGGTGGACAGAAAAATTCGAGACAGAAAGATTTTCTGCTTTCCCATTTTTCTGTCTCCAATCTTTCTGTCCAAAATCGAATGCCTATCCACTGTCCCATCGCCTTCCCGCGCCTCAGCAAAACTGAGTTTGGTAAGCTTGACTATGCCGTGATGCCGCATGCCTTCGCCGCACAGAAGGATCTCGGATGTCTCTGCGATGAAACCGTTTACCAAAACCATTTTGCCAACCTTCTCCGCGTGGCTGGATTTCTAGTCGACTGCGAAGTCCCAGTCACACTAACGTTTCGCTCTTTTCTCAAGACTCTGTATCTCGACATGGTGATTAACCAAGTCGCCATTTACGAGCTCAAGGCTGTGGCTCAACTCAACGCAGCGCATACCGCTCAACTTTTGAACTATTTGCTCCTGGTGAATGCTGAGCGGGGCAAACTCATCAATTTCCGACCTGCCTCGGTGGACCCTCAGTTCGTGAACGCAGCGCTCGATGACCACGGGAGACGTGACTTCTCCGTTCAGGATCAGGATTACTCCGGCCCACAGGATCTTCGCCAATTGATCGTCGAACTACTAACGGATTGGGGCACGTCCCTGGATCAATCACTCTACACTCAGGCTGTGGTGGCTTGTCTTGGCGGAGACGCTTCCGTGCTTCAGCAGGTGCCGATGCAGCTCGATGGCTTGCCAATCGGCAATCAGCGCTTTCACCTAGCATCGTCAGATGAGGCATTCCGGATCACGACCTTCCAGGAACAACTCACTCAAGGGCATCAACATCAGCTTCGGAAACTCATGGCTCCCAGTCCACTCAAAGCGATCCACTGGGTCAATATCGCCCACCACGAAGTGAGCCTGATAACTCTGAGTAAATGAAGGAGGACAGAAAGATTTCTGATTCTTCATTTTTCTGTCTCCAATCTTTCTGTCCGCGCCGGTTTCTTCGAGGCTAAGCCACTTGTCAAAATGCTTTTCGTGTCGGACTTAGAGGTATGCCTTCCGACGCCACTTTTCATCAGAATCTCGTAGAGGATCTCCGTGCTCTCATCCGGGCGGGGAACTTTGCGCCTGGGGCAAAGTTCATCACTGAGCGTGAGATTGCGGAGCGCTACAAGACCAGCCGACCCACCGCCAATAAGGCCCTCAGCAGCCTCGTCTCTGCCGGCATGCTGGAGGTGCGGCGCGGGGCTGGCACCTTCGTGCGTGAAAACGTGCTCGACTATGATC
Organism: Verrucomicrobiota bacterium; assembly: GCA_026397605.1. GTDB lineage: Bacteria > Verrucomicrobiota > Verrucomicrobiia > Verrucomicrobiales > Verrucomicrobiaceae > Prosthecobacter. The sequence goes on from JAPLUM010000878.1 coordinate 5,380, forward strand.
TCGAGCGTCTTGTGAGCTTCACGGACAAAGCCTCGGCGGCCGGAAAAAAGCCGGGCACGGAGCTGTTGATGTATCGGAAGACCACGGCCAACGAATCGCAGCCTGAGATGGCTGCCAAGCTGAAGGTGAGTGGTGATGAGCCACTGATCTACATCGAGCGCATTCGCTTGGCGGATCGTATCCCGGTGATTTTTGAGCGGCGCTATGTCGTGGCAAGACTCTGTCCTCAAATGACCAAGTCGGCGGCTAAAGGCTCCCTTTACCAATGCTGGACGGAA
>JAPLUM010000083.1 GCA_026397605.1 Verrucomicrobiota bacterium
GTGGGGGAGTCGCCTTCGCTGAGAGATTTCTGTGCGATCTGGCGATAGGGCGCAGCTTGCTCATTGGTGACGGGTCGGCGGAAGGCGCGGGTGGCAAAGCGGGTGACGAGTTTACCGAGGTCTTCAGGCTTGATGGTTTCAGGCCCTGTTTCGCCAAAGAGCTTCTTCGAAACGCTGGCCTGATCAGCATTGGGATGGATGCGCTGGATGTCGATGCCGTTGTGGGCGATGCCTGCGAAGCCTTGTTTGGCAAGATCGCGACCGATGAAGGAAACGTTGCCTCCTTTGGCTCCTGTGGGTGCGGTTTTCAGCGTGCCATCATTGGGCTTGAGCTCAAGCATGTGGTCTTTTTCAATCCAGGCTTCATAGACGAGGTCACGCGGCGTGGCGGTGGCTTCGACGAGGCCGACCATGAAAAGCAGAGGCGCATTCGAGTAGCATTCACCCGAGCGCAGCGTGCCCCAGACGGCTCCATCCGCACCGGGATTGATGGCGTGCACGCCTTTGAGTGTGACGCGATACCAGCCATCATCCGGCACCGTTGTCTCGGTCATGCGGCCAAAGAATTGCAGTCCGATCGGCCAGGAGAGGCTCTTCCCATCGCGGAAATCGGGTCCGCGATAGTTGCCACCACGGCTTTTAGCGAGCGCTTTGGGCGCGACGAACTTTTGAAAGGGCGCATCCCCCTGGACTGCGCGTTTGAAGGCGTCACTCAGTGCGAGGTCGGCGACATCAAGGTAGCGCGCGAGCTGATGATGCGAGAGCTGCTGACCATCCGCGACGGTTTCAAAGCCATGCGAAGCACGATCCTCCGGCAGTAATGTTTTCAGTGGAATATCGATACCTAGAAGATCATGCAGTGTGTGCTCATACTCGACCCGCGTAAGTCTGCGGCTGCGCACACGTCCGTTCGCGGCGATGTCAGCCACATCGGCCTTGAGAAGGGGTTCCCTCAAGGTGGCGAGGAAGAGGTCTTTTTCGGGCTTTTCCGGCTGCACCTTCTTTTTCGGCGGCATCTCGCCATCGCGTACACGCTCGAAGACTTTGATCCACGCGCTATCGGCAGGATCAAAAGTCAGCGATTCGAGGTCAAGGCCACCTTTCTTCACATCCGCGTCATGACACTCGACACAATGCTGTTCGAGAAAAGCCGCGACAGGGACTGCGGCGAATGAATGGCTACAAAGGAACGCAAAGAGCGCAGATAAAACGAGTCGAAGCATGGGGGGATGGATCAACGAGATCGGTGAAGACATATATCGTGCTGTTTATTCTTTTCTTCTTTCTGTGATCGGACGCAGACGGTCTGATCCGTCGGATGCATTGGATCGCTCAAGATGACGAAACAGGACATGCAATCACTCCTGCTGTTTGTTCTTTTTGCCTGTTTTCACAGGGCCTGATTTCCAGGCGTAGTGCTCGTTCGGAGTGTGGCTGCTTTGCATCAGCTGCGACATTTCGGCGGCGATCTCGGGATGCTGCGCGGCTACGTCGGTCGTTTCGGCAATGTCTGTGTCGAGATTGTAGAGTTCGACGGTTTTGGTGGGTTCTTCGAGCACCTTATGACGCACGGCTTTCCACGGGCCTCGACGCACAGCTTGCTGACCGCCGCCGCTGTAGGATTCCCAATAGAGATGCGTGTGCGGTTTTTGCTCGGCTGCACGACCCGTGAGCAGCGGTGCCATGGAGATGCCATCGAGTCCGACGGGGGCCTTTGCGCCAGCGAGTTCGGCAAGGGTGGGCAGCATGTCCCAGTGCGCGGAGATGTGCGTGGACTCGGTGCCCGGCGCGATGGTGCCGGGCCGCCATGCGATGAATGGACAGCGTATGCCGCCCTCATACATCTCGAACTTGATGCCACGCAGCGGGCCATTGCCATCAAAGAACTTCGGGTCCGCGCCACCGGCGGAGGTAGGGCCGTTGTCGCTGGAGAAGATAACGAGCGTATCTTTCGAGATACCGAGTTCGCCCAGCAGATCGAGCAAGCGGCCGACATCGCGGTCCAGACGGCTCACCATGCCCGCGAAGGTGGCATGCGGCTTCGGCTCATGACGGTAATGCTGACCGCCGGGTGTGCCATACGGCTCGGTTTCTTCGATTTTACCGACGTAAGGCGCTTTTGAGTCCTCCGGCACATCGAGATCCACATGTGGGAGGGTGTAGGCCATGAAGAGGAAAAACGGCGCGGCTTTCTCGTTCTGCTGTTTGATGAAGTCGAGGCCATCCTGCGTAAAGAGATCGTGGCTGTAATGCGTGCGCTTCTCAGGATTGTCCGGGTAGAGAAGCTTCTCGGTATTCCGCCAAAGCAAGGCCGGATAGTAGTGATGTGCGTCGGTTTGATCCAAGTAGCCGAACCAATGGTCGAATCCCTGGTCATTCGGGATGCCAGTGCTGCCCTCATTGCCACAGCCCCATTTCCCAATTACGCCTGTGGTGTAGCCCGCCATTTTGAGCACCTCTGCGATGGTCACATCCTCCGGCAGCAGCGCAGGCTCCGCCTGGCCTTGCGGACGCAGATGCGAGCCGTTGTTGCGGATGCGCGTGTGTCCCGTGTGCAAACCAGTAAGTAGCGCCGAGCGTGTGGGCGCGCACATGCAGGAGCCGGAGTAATGCTGCGTGAGCTTCAGCCCCTCCGCCCGCATTTGATCGATGCGCGGCGTCTGGATGATCTTTCCACCGTAACAGCCGAGATCACCGTAACCGAGGTCATCGGCGAGGATGTAGATGATGTTCGGCTTTGCCGCGAAGCACGAAAGTGGGAGAACAAACAACGAGAGGAGGAAAAGTAAGCGAAGCATGGCGCGATGGTGAACAGGCTGCGCGATTCGCTTCTTTCGCTGGAATGACTCATTGCCGCTTCCAGCTTCAAAAAGTCTAAGTTGGTGAGTCGCTTATCGCATGATCTTTGTCGTGACGCTGATGCAGGCTTCTGTCTTAATGGATCAATATCGTATGAAACCCATCGTCCAAATCTCCCTCGACCTCACCAACATCGACGAAGCGCTCGAAACCGCCGCGTTGGCCATGCGCGCAGGTGTGGATTGGCTAGAGGCGGGCACGCCGCTGATTCTTGCGGAGGGGTTGCATGGTGTTCGGGCTTTGAGGAAAGCTTTTCCGAATACCCCTATCGTGGCTGATTTAAAAACGATGGATGGCGGCTATCTCGAAGCCGAGATGATGGCAAAGGCAGGCGCCACGCATGTGGTGGTCATGGCGCGTGCTCATGCGGAGACGATCAAGTGCGTGGTGAAAGCTGGGCGTGACTTTGGCTGCAAGGTCATGGGTGATAACATGATCTGCGAGAGTATGATCGATGGCGCAAAATTCCTCGAAGACCTCGGCTGTGATTATGTCATTCATCACATCGGCTATGATGAGCGGCGTGGCATCGCCGCTGCTGGAAAGCGTATGCCGAGTCCGCTGGATCAGCTGCGTGAGGTGGTGAATGCTGTGAAAATCCCCGTTCAAGCCGTCGGCGGACTGAGCCTGGAGCAGGCCATTCAGTGTCCGAAATATGGCGCGCCGCTGGTGGTTCTTGGTGCGCCGTTAACCATTGATGCCGATGCTTTCAAAACGGCAGATGGCAATCTCGAAGCCTCACTGAGGATGATTTGTGAGGCGATCCACGCCCAGGATGTGCCTGCGTTCTAAGCGTCCAGCGTCAGCCCCCTCGCCTCAGAGCTTGCGCCGCAGCATGGCAATGATAAACTGTTACCCGTGCAAGCACCCGCAGACAGCAGCCCCCCCGATGACCGGCCCGTTCCCGCGAACGTGCTGGCGATGGCGCAGCAGGCGGTGAAGGACTTTCATGAGTGCTTTTGGTTCCGCCATCCTGATTCCACGAGCTGGCTGAGGAGGTCGATGCGGCGAGTCGATTGGATGTTACTACTCTTCGTGATGCCGGCTATCCCGTGGAATTACTGGTTGGTGACTGGGAGAAGCCGAGCACTTTCCGGAAAGCACGTGTCAGTCGCGTCGATGCCTCGGTGGAAATCGATTGGGCGGCGGACTCGGCGTTTCGCTTCTTCCCCATCGAAAACGACCTGATGTTCGGTAAACGGCTCCACCTTTTTGATTTGGCTACCAACAAGGCGCTCACTGTATCTGCGCGTGCGGAGACGCGAGATCTCGTTGATTTAGTCGAGCTGGATAAGACTTATCCGCTCGAAGCCACTGTCTGGGCCGCCTGTGGCAAAGATGAGGGCTTCAGTCCGCTTTTTTTGCTAGCCATGATGCGACGCTTTGCCCGCATTTCCCGTGCTACCCTTCAGGAAATCCAAGCCCGCCAGCTCGACCCCATCGAACTCAAGAAAGCCTGGATACAGATCTCTGACCGTGCTGAGGCTGAGATCACGCGCGTCGCAGATACGATGCCGGAGACGCCTATTGGTGTGGCCTTTGTGGATTCGGCAGGTAAGCCGGGCTGGATCGGCCATGACACCTCCCTGCGCTGCCACGCTCCAACTGTGCGCGGCTGCTGGCCCACAGTGACGGCGGCGGGCATGAGCTGATGTGGTTCTGGCTTGAAGCCGCAGTTCAGGGACACGACAGAGCTTCGGCGTTGCGTTTTCAGTACATGGTTTTAGACTGCGACCAAGATGACCTATGAGCAAATGCCGGAAGAATGGCAGGAGTGGATCAACCTCACTCCCATGCAACGCTTTGAACAAAGCGAGATCATCTTCGCGAACTACCTAGCACAAGGAGGCACCCTTGATCCCGACCCCGATCCGACAAGTCCTTTTGACCTTCCAGAATCATGGAGTCCAAGCTCTGCTCATGGGCGGGCAGGCCTGCGTATTTTACGGCGCGGCGCAAGTTAGCAAGGACATCGACTTCGCCATCCTGGCTGAAGCCGAAAACTTCGTGTGCATGCACGCGGCGCTGGCAGAATTGCAGGCAGAACGCATCGCGGTTCCGCGCTTCGATCCAGAAGCTCTCGCCCGAGGTCATGCGATTCATTATCGCTGTCAGGCGCGGGGCGTCGAAGGCATGAGGGTCGATGTCATGACGAAGATGCGCGGCGTCTCTGACTTCGCCACGCTCTGGGAGCGGCGCACGACCTTTGGCGATGATCATGGTACTGAGTTTAACCTGCTGAGCATCCCCGATTTAGTTCAGGCCAAAAAAACGCAGCGCAGCAAAGATTGGCCTATGATCGAGTTGCTAGCTGCGATTCATCATCGTGAAAACAGAGACTTTCCCGGTGACGATTTCATCAAGTTTTGGCTACATGAATTGCGCACACCGGAACTACTCATCACACTCGCCAGAGACTACCCTGTGCAAGCTCAAGATCTGAGCCAAAAGCGCCAGCTACTCACACTCGCAATCGCTCAGGACATCGAAGCGCTCCGCCTAGCCCTGGATACCGAGCGCCAAGCTGAGCAAGCCCTGGACCGTGCTTACTGGGAGCCGCTACGGCGTGAGCTTGAGGAGTACCGTCGGGCTATGAGAAATGAATGATCCAGTTGAGGCTCAACTGGACTACTTGCTGCCTGTCGCATTTCGCTTATTCTTTGTCGTGACGAGATGGCGAGTTTGCTTCACCTTGGCAGCCCATGAAATCTGCTGCCGTTGTTAATTTTGCGCCTGAAAAAGGTTCCGTCGAAATCCGTGAAATCGAGAAGCCCACGATCGGGGCTGAGGATGTTCTGTTGGAGGTGGCCAATGTGGGTGTTTGCGGTTCGGATCTGCATCAGTGGACGGCGGATCACTCCTGGCCGGTGAATTATCCGGTCGTGCTGGGGCATGAATTTGGCGGGCACATCGTCGAAGTGGGGAAAGACGTGGAAGGCTGGCGGGAAGGCGATCGTGTCGTGTCTGAAACAGCGGCCATCATTTCAAAAGACAACCCCATGACCCGTCGTGGGCTCTACAATCTCGACAGCACTCGCAAAGGTTTTGGCTACGGTGTGAATGGGGCGATGACGAAGTATGTGCGAGTGCCGAGCCGCATTTTGCATCATGTGCCGGATCATCTGCCCTTTGAGCAGGCCTGCCTCACAGAGCCCTGCTGCGTGGCTTATAATGCGGTGGTGAAAAATGCCCGCATTGAGCCGGGGGATCGTATTGTGGTCCTAGGACCAGGCACCATCGGCATCCTTTGCGCGGCCATGGCCAAGCAATGTGGAGCGCAGGTCGCCATCGTCGGCTTACCGCAGGATGCTCATCGCCTGGAACTCGCCCGCAAGCACTATGGATGTGAGGTGATCATTGGTGATCCAAAGCACTGGGCCATGGAGCGAGATGGGCTTGGCTGTGACGGCGTCATCGATGCGGCTGGAGCTAGCGTCACTCTGAAGATCGCGCTGGATGTGGTGCGCCCTGCTGGTTGGATCAGCAAAGTTGGCTGGGGACCGCAGCCGCTCGGATTTAATCTGGATCAGCTCGTGCAAAAGAACGTCACCCTACAAGGCAGCTTTAGCCACAATTGGCCAATCTGGGAGCGCGTGATCGCCCTGATGAGCAGCGGCCAGTTTGACGTGAAACCCATCATCGGCGGCGTCTGGCCTGTCACGGAATGGCACGAAGCCTTTGAGAAAATGCACAAAGGCGAAGTGGTGAAGAGCGTGCTGAGACCGGTGTGAAAAAGCCCTGGCTTGGACTAATCATGAGCCTCCTTCTACAAACAAAGGAAAGCCCATCGATCCAGCGTTGGTCATGTACTGAAAGGCCTTGAGCATTCATCAATTCACGCAGCCTTTCAAAACGGCGGCCAAAGCTGTTCTGGCCATATCTCATGCAGGTGTCGCAGACACAGCAAGCAAGTCCCAGCACTAAATCAGGGATGACAAGGCAAACCCTGGAAGAACGCAGCAAAGAGTAAGGAGACTACTCAATCTCACGTAGAGCTTGACCTCTTTGTCACAATCCTTCAAAAACAGCACCGTGATTAAGCGTCTTCTTCTCATTACCCCTCTCTGCTTCGTACTGGCCT
>JAPLUM010000340.1 GCA_026397605.1 Verrucomicrobiota bacterium
TTCCATGTGTTTAACCAAGAAGCGCACCCAAAGAAATAAAATGTAATATTCTACGATGGAACTGATCCGGGCGGAGAAAACTTAATTAATGGTACGCAGTTTAAGGAGCTAGCCGACGCTATGGTAGTCTTGGGGCTTTACGATGAAGCGATTTCTGTTTCTTCCTCAGAAGATCTTATAAGTAAGGTGGCCGACCTTTCAAACAAAGGTCAGTTCGAGCGATGGGCAATCCTTGACCATGGACTTCCCGGCGTCCAAACGCTAGGTACAAAGGGCATGCCATTGTCAGCAGCTGCATTTGTGGCCCTGGCACAAAATACGAGCAGTCCAAATGGTGCTGCATTTTACGGGTGTAGTGTTGCAAATGATGGGGGGAAAGGCATGGCCTTCTACACAACTCTTAAGGGAGGCCAGAATGTCAATTTGACGGCGTGGTCAGGCGATCTAATTTACCATTACAAAAGTGGAAAAGTCACTTATCCACCGTTTTCGATGAAAATTACGATGAAGAATGGTGTGATAACCAAGCAGGAACAAAATAGGGTATATAATCAGAAGATAACAAAAGAATGAAAATGCTTTTATTGGTAATGGCTGCTCTCGTTTGTCAAGCGCAAGATAGCGTTCAATCTCAAACAATGGATCCTCGTGTGGCGATTATAAGGCGCTACATTGACGATGGTTATAATGCTGTGACTGGGGAATTAATTTCTCCGCAATGTATTGCCTATTTCGTCAATGGCGAGTTAAGCGAAAAAAAACTATCTAAGCAAGCGCTTGAAGAAAAGGCCAGAGATGGGAACATCATTGCGAAACTTATGATTGGGAAAATTGTACGATTAAAGAGGTTTGCAGGACCTTTGGATAAAATAGGAAACTCAGTTTCTATAGCGTGGTACGAGTTCCTGAACATAAATGAGTCAGACGGGGCCATCGATTGGTACTCTAGTTTTTCCCGTGATGCATCTGAAGGCAAGCCGCGTTTGTGGTTATTTAAGATAGTGTTGGATGGACATCCAATTCACGAGGTAGCCGAACACGATATAATTCTTGCGGGCAAGCTTGTAAAATAAACCAGAAACAAGTTGCCAGGCTCAAAGTAATTTAGTGCTGTTATTCGAGGCGTAATTAACTCATTTTCAATTGCTATTGTGACCGACTTTATTCGGGACAATCCGGCGGTCTCGGCAATCCACTGCATGATGTGAAGACTGAAAGCTTCAGTTTCGACAGTCAGAATCGACTAACCAGCAGCCGCGTGATTGGGCAGGATACACAGTTTTTTGCTATTGCAGCCAATGGGAACATCACCAGCAAGAGCGGCATCGGCAGCTACACCTACGGGCAGCGTAACCACGGCCCACACGCCGTGACGAGTGTGAGCCAGGGCAGCGAGGTTTTGCGCAGCTACACTTACGATGCCAAGGGGCGGATGACCAAGGAGCATGTGGGCACCGATCTGGATGCGTTGCCGCTCAGAGAGATCGCCTACACCAGCTTTGATCAGCCTAGATTCATCCAGCACTGG
>JAPLUM010000773.1 GCA_026397605.1 Verrucomicrobiota bacterium
GGCTGGGACGATGCCTGGAATGAAAAGGGCGAATGGCAAAATGGCCCGCTGCATGGCTTCGTCTTCATCTTCCGAAACACCGGCACTGAAGACGCGCCGGTCTATGCCAAAGAGTTCCGCGTGCAACCAGTGGACACCTATGGCTGCCCATCACCTAACTTTGAGGATTTCGACAACGATGGCGACCTTGACCTCCTCTGTGGCGAGTTTTTAGACAAGTTCACCTACTTTCAAAATACAGGCACCCGCACCGAGCCCAAGTATGCCAAAGGCGTCCGCGTCCTAGATTCTGCGGGCAAGCACCTGCGCATGGATCTGGAAATGATCGACCCCGTGGCCTTTGATTGGGATAAAGATGGCGACTTTGATCTCATCTGCGGGGATGAGGACGGTCGTGTGGCTTTCATCGAAAACACCGGCAAAATCGGAGCGGACAAATCGCCTGTTTTTGAAAAACCACGCTACTTTCAACAAGAAGCCCATGAGATCAATTTCGGCGCACTCGTCACCCTCTTCGGCTGTGATTGGGATGGCGACAAAGATACCGACATCATCGCTGGCAACACCGCAGGCTACATTGCCTTCATTGAAAACTTAAGCGGACACGGCGTCGCTGAACCCAAGTGGGCCGCGCCAAAGAAATTCTCAGCTGGAGATAAAACACTGCGCATCATGGCCGGAAAGAACGGCAGCATCCAAGGCCCTGCCGAAGCCAAGTGGGGCTACACCACACAAACCGTCGCTGACTGGGATCATGATTGCGATCTCGATATCGTGGCCAACAGCATCCTCGGAAAAGTCGTCTGGTATGAAAACACCGGGCACAAAACCGAGCTTGCCGCCGCAAAGCCCATCGAAGTCGAGTGGAACGGCGAACAACCAAAACTCGCCTGGGGCTGGCTGCGCCCCGAAGGCAAAGCGCTACTCACCCAATGGCGAACCACCCCAGTCGCCATTGATTGGAATCAGGACGGCCTCACCGACTTGGTCATGGTCGATCAAGAAGGTTACCTCAGCTTTTTTCCAAGAACCAAAACCGGCCTGCAAGCCCCCCAGCGCATCTTTGCCGATCAAAACGGCAAGCTGCTACAACTGAATACTGGCGTCGCAGGTAAAAGCGGGCGCCGCAAACTCTGCCTCATGGACTGGGATGGCGATGGCAAACTCGACATCCTCATCAACAGTGAAAACGCCCAGTTCCTCCGTCAATCTGGCGAGCGCGACGGCCTGATCCTCTTCACCGACGAAGGCAACGTCAGCGACCGCAATATAGAAGGCCACGACACCAGCCCCACCCCCGTCGATTGGGACGCCAATGGATTGCCCGATCTACTCATCGGTGCCGAAGACGGCCGCCTCTACTTCCTCAAGAATCCAAAGGCGACGTAAACCCTGCGATAAACTTTCCCCACCGACGAGGCATTGCTAAAAACTCTTCGCATATCTCCACGACCATTAGGGACTCGCCAGAAGTTCAAAAATCACAAAGTTGTGCTGACTCGGTGACAATCGTGCCGTTCGGGTTTAGATCGGTGTTCATGCGTTTCTTCTTCGGCTCGATCTATCTTTGTTTCGGACTCACTCAGTGTTCTTTGGTCACAGTTCCTCTGGGGACGGCGGGTAGCTTGGCGGGTGCGGGCATCAAGGCGGGCGGTAGTGTGGCCTCTAGCACGGTGAAGGCGACGGGGGGCTTTGCCCAATCGGGCATGCAGGCCATGAACCGCCCCCAGCCGCAGCAGCCACAGTATGCGCCGCCCTACCCGCAGCAGCAATACGCGCAGCCTTATCCCCAGCAGGCCTATCCTCAACCAGCTTACCCCCAGCAAGGATATCAGCAGCAGTATGCGCCTCAATACCCACAGCAGCAGCCGCAGGGGCAGTGGTATCAGGGACGCTGGTATCCTTATGTGCCACAGCAGCGCTAGGCCTTGATCACTTAGCGGAACCAACCTCTCATGCGATCCCAGAGTCCTGGACCTTGGGGGCCGCGTGGCTGACCCATGTCTTGCGTCGGTTGAGCGATGACATTTTGATGGGCATTGCAGAAGCTTTGCGGAATCAGCTCAAAGGGAAGCTCGTCCTCATAGGCGGTGCCACTGGCCTGACACGTGGGAGTGGCGAGCTGACTACTGAGGCGACAGAGGGCGACTTTGGTCAAGGGGGGCTCGGTGCGGGGGCCAGGCGGGATGTAGCCTAGTTCCACAGCTTTTTTCATCACGTCTGCCCAGATCGGGATGGAAAGTCGGCTGCCGTAGCCTTCATCGATGATGGTTTGTGGCTTGTCTAAGCCGACCCAAACGCCGCAAGTCACTCGGTCTGTGTAGCCGGCAAACCAGGCGTCTTTGTAATCATTGGTGGTACCGGTTTTACCGCCACCGATTTCTTTAAAGCCGTGCTGGGAGCGGACACTGGCAGCGGTGCCTTTCTCCATGACCTGACTGAGGATACGGCGCATGAGATGGGAGACTCCAGGCGTGATGACTTCCACCTCGATGATGCCTGTACTATAGAGGACGTTCCCTGCTTTGTCGGTGATGCGGTCGATCAGGAAAGGCCGGCGGCGCACGCCATCATTCGGGAAGATGCTGAAGGCGCTGGTGAGTTCTTTGGGATTGCCGCCGAGATTGCCAATGAAGACCTGCGGTGTGCGGGTGAGATGATTGCCGATCCCGGCATCCCCGAGGGTATTCAAAACGCGGTCCAGTCCGGCGAAGTTCCCCACGCGGATGGTCATGGTGTTTCGGCTTTGAACCAGACCTGAAGTCAGCGTCTGCTGGCCGAGGAATTTGCCATCGGAGTTCTGCGGATTCCAGTCTGGCTCGGCGTCTTCGATCTCGCCATGCTGCAGGGGTGCGTCATCGATGTAGGTTCCGGGCAAAAAGCCGCTGGCGATGGCGGAGGCATAAACAAAGGGCTTCACGGTGGAGCCTATCTGCCGCTGCCCGAGTGTGGCGCGGTTGTATTTGCTCTGTCGATAATCTCGACCGCCGACCAGGGCTAGGATGCCGCCCGTGGCATTGTCCATGACCATGAGGGCACCCTGTAAATAGGGAGTGCTGGTGAGCTCCTGCGAGTTATTCCAGGTGGCGTCAAAACTGGCTTTACTTGGGTGCTTGAAGCCTGGCAGCTTCTCTACAGCAGCTAGCCTTTTTTCAACGGAGGCTTCAGCGGTGGTTTGCAGCTCTTTACTCAGCGTGGTGTAAACGAGCAGGCCTCCGTCTTCGATCTCATTGTCTGCGAGCAGGCCATCGAGATCACGCTTCACCGCATCCAGCGCGTAGTCGCCCTGACTTTGGAAAAGAGGCTGAGCACGCAGGACGACGTCTGAGTAGCGTGCGGCCAGCTCCTCTTCCGCCGTGATCACTTTGGTCTGCAACATGCGCTTCAGCACATCATTACGTTCTTTGGTGGCACCTTCAAAATTGCGGAAGGGAGAAAAGCGTACTGGACTGCGGATGATGCCCGCGATCATGGCGCTCTCGCTTAAATTCATCTGACTGGCATGTTTGCCGAAATACACCTGACTAGCACGTTGGATACCGTAGAGGCCAGTGCCAAAAAAGATGCGATTCACGTAATGCTCCAGGATCTGGTTTTTACTCCAGACTTTTTCGATCCGGCGGGCCAACATCATCTCTAGCATCTTGCGGTGAAAGGAGCGGTCGTTGAGATCTGGGTAGCTATTGCGGGCCAGCTGCATGGTGATGGTACTGGCACCCTGCACGACGCGGCCATCTTTGATGTTCCTTACAAAGGCACGCGCGACGCCATAGTAGTCGATACCGCTGTGGCTATAAAAGCGACTGTCTTCACGAGCCAGCAGCGCTTTGATAAAATCTGGCGAGACCTGGCTGAAGGGGACCACGATGCGGTTCTCCCCATACATTCGACCGAGTAGCTCGCCCTGAGAATCCATGACCATGGTTCGCTCAGGCATTTTACCCAGCTGAGTGAGATCATACTTTTTGGCCATCTGGGAGTAGATGCCAATGACCACGGCGACAGCCACCGTGGCTAACAAGCTACACCCCATGAGGCCAATCAATACGAGCCGACGCCAGCGTCCCCAGCGTGACTCGACAGGTGGCGGACGATGCGGGGCAGAGGGCTTGGACGATTTCATGGAGAGTGCTCAGACGACACGGGAGTCAGATTCATTCTAATTTATCACGATTGCGCGCTGAATCGACATGGATATTCAGCATCCCCGTTCTTTCTAAGCCGTGGGTCTTAGCCTGATCTATTCACGAAAGTCGTAGCGAGACGCCGCGAAAGCCTACAGTGGCAAGGCGGGAGCATTTTTGAAAGACTGGGTGCATTGGTAAATGCTCGATGCCTTTCAAAACAAGCCTAACGCCGCCAATATGGGCTTGCAGCAAGTCGCCGTAGAATTTCGTGAATAGATCAGGTTAGCTTGGAATGGGGAATTTAACTTGTGCTCGTGGGGTCTTCTGGCTTTTCCTGAAGCCATGACACTTTTCACCCGTCGCCAGTTGCTCATGACTGCTGCTTTCGTCTCACCGCTGAGTCGTCTCAGGGCCGCGGAGCCGGTATGGCAGGCCAAGTTAGAGTCCATTCGGGTCAAATACGAGCTACCGGCGCTGGGTGCGGCCATCGTTATCAGCGCAGGCTTACAAAGTCAGGCTGTCTGTGGCGTGCGCAAGCTTGGCACAGAGGTGGCGGTCACTGTGGATGACCTTTGGCATCTGGGCTCGAATACAAAGGCCTTCACAGCCACGCTCGCCGCCATGGCAGTGCAGGCAGGGAAACTACGCTGGGAGAGCACCCTGGAGGAGATTTTCCCAGATCAGGAAGATTTAAAAAAAGTGCCGCTGGCTAAGGCGACGCTGACGCAGCTTCTCAGCCACTGGTCGGGCCTACCGGCGAATCCGCAGTGGGGAATGATCATGCTATCAGGCCAGGATCTGCGCGCTCAGCGTGAGATCGCTCTGCAAATGGCAGCCCGCACGGCAGATCTGCCTGAGCCGGGGGCAGCTCATCTGTATTCCAATTGGGGCTATGTGCTGGCTGGGCATATGCTGGAGCAGGTCTGGGATGCGCCCCACAGGCAGCATTGGGCAGATCGATCAACCCTGGCCCCATGGCAAGGCTGGCGAGCCCATGCCAAACAACGGGCCTGCGGTGGATAATCCCGCTGTGCTGGGCCCAGCGGGCACGCTACACATGCCACTGAGTGATTGGGCCAAATTCGCTGCTGATCAGCTCGCGGGCCGTGCAGGGAAGGGCAAGCTCCTCAAGTCTGCCGACGCCTATTTACACTTGCACACAGCCACAGACAAATCCGTCCCTTATGCCTACGGTTGGTCAGCCCTGGAGCGCCCTTGGGGTGGTCCTGTCATCACGCACAATGGCACGAACACGATGAACTATAGCGTCGCCTGGCTAGCGCCGGAAAAAGATTTCGGAGTGATGGCCTGTACCAACAGTGCGGCAAAAAACGCAAGCAAAGCACTTGATGATGTCGCAGGTCTGCTGATTCAAACGCATCAGAAGAAGTAAGCTCTCTCGACCCTTGCCAATGGCTCGGCATCTGGCATCTCTTCCTGCTTCATGACACCTGCCACTCCTTGCCCTGATGACGACACCGTCCGCCCGACGCATGTCGTCGTGGATCTGGGACAGTTGGCGCAGAATCTGGCCGCCGTTCGTCAGCAGGTAAGGACAGCCAAAGTGATGGCCATTGTCAAAGCCAACGCCTATGGTCATGGGCTGGTCAGAGTGGCTCAGCACATGATCGACAACGGCGCGGACTACCTGGGCGTAGCGCTCTATGAAGAGGGCATTACTTTACGCCAAGCAGGCATTACAGCGCCGATCCTCGTGATGGGCGGCATCGCCGCGGAGCAGATCCCTTTTTTCCTCAAGCACGGTCTAACTATCACCACGTCTTCCATCGAAAAGCTGCACCTCATTGATCAAGCTGCAGCTGCTGCCGGGGTGAAGGCGCGCGTGCATCTGAAGATCGATACAGGCATGGAGCGTATTGGCATCCATTATTATAATGCGGATCAACTCCTGGAAGCCAGCCTGCAATGTCAGCATATCGTGGTGGAGGGAATCTACTCCCACTTTGCCAACGCAGACGCTGCCGATCTCAGCCACGCGCGGCTCCAGCTTCAGCGCTTCTTGGATGTCTGCTCCTTTTATGACAAGCGCGGTCTGCCGATGCCGATGCGGCACATCGCCAACAGCGCGGCCATCTTTCAGTTGCCGGAGAGCCATCTCGATCTCGTGCGGCCCGGTATCATGCTTTACGGTTACTATCCTAGCGCTGACTGCTTGCGCAGTGTGTTGATCAAGCCAGCACTCACCTGGAAAAGTCGCGTCGTTTACTTTAAAGTCGTGCAGCCTGGGCAACCCGTGAGCTATGGCAGTACTTGGCAAAGTGATCATGCCGTGCGTCTTGTCACAGTGCCCGTGGGTTATGGAGACGGCTACTTCCGTATCCTATCCAACAAAGCGGAAGTCATCATTCGTGGTCAGCGGCACCCTGTCGTGGGCCGCGTCTGCATGGATCAACTCATGGTCAATCTAGAGTGCGGCACCGCCTACAATGGAGATGAAGTCATCCTGCTCGGTGATGGTCTAAGTGCCGATGAACTGGCCGCCTGGGCCGGCACCATCTGCTACGAGATCCTGACGAATATCAATAGCCGTGTACCGAGAGTGTATCTGGTTTAATACCGCAATCGCTCATGTAAACGGGCCGGAGATTGCTCTCCGGCCCGTTCGTTTGGGGTTTGGTTTTTGTTCGGATTCTGGCATTGCAAACTCCCGGTAAGCAAAGCCAGTTCGATCAGAACAAAATATTTACGAATGGCAGCCTGCGACGGTTGTCTCAGGCTGCCGTAGTAAGAGGCCACTGTGGCCTCTTTATTCAAATTACATCATGCCGCCGTGGTCATGCTGATGGCCACCGTCGGCTTTTTCTTCTTTTGGAAGATCAGCGATGAGGCACTCAGTGGTCAGGAGCAGGCCGGAGATGGAGGCGGCGTTCTGGAGAGCGCTGCGGGTCACCTTGGCTGGATCGACGACACCTGCTTTGATGAGGTCTTCATAGACGCCAGTCGCCACGTTGTAACCGTGGTTGCCAGTGCCTTTTTTGACTTCAGCCACGATGAGCGCGCCTTCGACACCTGCATTGGCTGCAAGCTGACGGAGAGGAGCTTCGATAGCGCGGGCGATGATTTCAGCGCCAGTCTTTTCGTCACCAGTGAGACCGAGGTCGCCGATGAGAGCTTGGGCACGGATCAGAGCGACGCCGCCACCAGGGACGATGCCTTCTTCGACGGCAGCACGGGTAGCGTGCAGGGCGTCTTCCACGCGGGCTTTCTTTTCCTTCATCTCAGTTTCAGTCGCAGCACCGACATTGATGACGGCGACGCCACCTGCGAGCTTAGCGAGGCGCTCTTGGAGCTTCTCACGGTCGTAGTCGCTGGTGGTTTCAGAGATCTGATTCTTCAGCTGGGAAACGCGGCCGGCGATCGCTTCGGAGGAGCCTTCGCCCTCGACGATGACGGTGTTTTCTTTGCCGATGGTGATGCGCTTGGCTTGGCCAAGGTCAGAGAGCTCGATGTTTTCGAGCTTGAGACCGAGGTCTTCAGTGATGCAGCGACCACCGGTGAGGATGGCGATGTCTTCGAGCATGGCCTTGCGGCGATCGCCGAAACCAGGAGCCTTGACAGCAACGATGTTGAGAGTGCCGCGGAGCTTGTTCACCACGAGTGTGGCGAGAGCTTCACCTTCGACGTCTTCAGCGATGATGAGGAGAGGCTTGCCGGAGCGGGCGACTTTCTCAAGCAGAGGAAGCATGTCTTTGAGGCTGCTGATCTTTTTCTCGTTGATGAGGATGTAAGCGGACTCAAGGTTCGCTTCCATGGACTCAGGATCGGTCACGAAGTAAGGGGAAAGGTAACCCTTGTCGAACTGCATGCCTTCAACGACTTCGAGGGTCGTTTCGATGCTCTTAGCTTCTTCGACGGTTATGGTGCCTTCTTTACCCACTTTGTCCATGGCTTCAGCAATGATGTTGCCGATAGCGGTGTCCCAGTTGGCAGAAACGGTTGCGACCTGGGCCACTTCCTTGCTGTCTTTGACTGGGGTGCTGATTTCCTTGAGCTTAGCGACGATGGCCTCAGTAGCCTTCATGATGCCGCGTTGCAGGGAAGTTGGGTTTGCACCGGCGGTCACGTTACGGAGACCTTCGGAGTAGATGGCTTCAGCCAGGACCGTAGCGGTCGTGGTGCCGTCACCAGCGATGTCGGAAGTCTTGGAGGAAACTTCTTTGATGAGCTGAGCGCCCATGTTTTCGTAAGGGCATGGAAGCTCGATTTCCTTAGCAACCGTGACACCGTCTTTGGTGATGGTTGGGGAACCGAATTTCTTTTCAAGGATCACGTTACGACCAGCTGGGCCGAGCGTAGCTTTGACAGCCTTGGCAAGTTTGGTCACACCACGCAGGAGGGCGTGACGTGCTGTTTCATCGAAGTGGAGTTGTTTAGCCATAGTAGTTTAGCGTTTGTGGGGGTTTTGGGTTGAATTAAGCGAGGATGCCGAGGATGTCGGTTTCGTTGATGATGAGGAGGTCCTCGCCATCGACTTTGACTTCCGTGCCGCCGTATTTGGAGATCAGGACTTTGTCGCCCTTCTTCACAGTGAAGAGAGTGGACACGTCTTTGCCTTCGTCGTCTTTGCCGACGCCAAGTGCGAGCACTTCAGCTTCCTGTGGCTTTTCTTTAGCATTGTCAGGAAGGAAGATTCCGCCTGCGGTTTTTTCTTCACTTGCGGAACGCTTGACGAGGACGCGACGTCCGAGCGGGGTGATTGCGGTAGCCATATATCTGGTTGGTGCTTTGGGTTTGGGTTTTGTTTGGTTTTGTCTGCCCGGCCTGCAGTCACACATTGAGTGTGCCGGCTGGCCGAGCGGAAAGTTTAGGAATGTCGAATGAGTAAGCCCGAACGACGAAAGAATGCCGAAGCGCGAAGGCCGGACACCGAGTGAGGTGCCTTCAGAGTTTCGGGTTTCATCATTGAGTATTCTTTCGTCATTGGGTTTTAGGAATTCGTTATTTCGCGGGCAGCGGGGTTTCTTTGAGCGCTACGCCGTTGCTGGCTCTCGGCGCTCCGCCAAAGCTGAGCTCTGGGGCTGCCTCGCCGATCTCCTCGGTGAGGAAACGTACGATCTGCTTCGGATCTTCGGAGATAACAGCCTGAACCATGCGGGATTTGCGGGCGTGGTCGTAGCCTTTGAGATCGAGATCTAGACCCACCGTGCCAGGCTCACCGGAGAGGCCTTTCATCTTCGCGGCTAATGAGACGCTTTGATTGATTTGATTCTGGAGGTTTTTGTCTTTGGAAAGCTTGGTCAATCCAGCTTTCAGCGCTTCTTGCAGCTCAGGCACGCCCAGCAGATCTTGGCCATTTTTATTTGGATGTTTTGCGAGGATGTCCTCTGCCTGGGCTTCGAGCCCGGCTTGCAGGTCGGATTTCGAGGGTGCGGTTGGGGCAGCTGGCGTCAATGCATCTGCAATCGCCGCATCAATCTTTGCCTCGGAGACAGCCGCAGGTTTGGGGGCTTCGACTGTGGGCTTCGGGGCTTCTTTTTTTCCGCAGGAGATAAGGGCGAACGCGAGCAGGGCGACGATTATATGGGGCATTTTCCTGACATCAGGAAAATGGTTCGGGATCAATTTATTGACGTCAATAAATTGATCGGCAGCAGGTGTGCCGGAGGCACGGGAGAGATTAGCCGGTGGTGAAACCACCGGATCACGACGACCCCCTTTTGTTGGAGAGGTCAGCGCCCTGGAGGGGCGCGAGAAACGCCCGAGCACGCCCTTTGTCATCGCAGACGTAGGGCTGGCGGAGGTTTCTCGCGCACCTGCCGGAGCGCGGTCCAGGGAAAGACCGATCTCGGCGGATGAACCGGTGGTTTCACCACCGGCTAATCTCTCACGTCCTTCCAGGACGCCGTTATAAGGCGATCCTAGGCGGGGATTCAGTTGCCTGGATGGCAACGATTGAAGGGTTTGAATCACGTTTTCGAGTATCTTGTCAACAAGGTCGTTGGCCGGTCAAAATTCACTGGAGTTCTGATGGGAGGCGTGGCAATTCAATGTTTGGCAGGAGCGATGTTGGTAATTTGTTCGTTGGCTGCAATTACAGCACCTTTATTGCTAGAAAAGTGGGTTGGGTATCCTTCTTCCGCTGCATTACAGCAGGTCATTGTGGTCAGAGGACCACCAAAGTAGCCCGCACGAGGTCCGAGGGGTAAAGGGGATTGCGGCTTCGAAGGCCTCACCGCCAATGTGGGCTTTGATAAAATGCCTTGAATCACTTCAGTTGGTTTATTTGGATGTGTGTTGTGTTGGGTCTGTTGCATGACTTTTTTCTATCATATGCGCCACGGCAAAAGCTCCTGCGAGCACTGAGGTGAATACAAAAATAAACAGGGACCTATAGACCCACTTAACCGATTTAGACTTGTCTTTTCCCGCTACATAAAAACTCATTTCCACCTGTGCGAGGGTTAGACTGAGTTGCTGTTTCTTTGTAGTTACAGAGGCCGCCTCAGTAGGCGTTTCGAGATGTTTATTGATCAGTGCTTGTGTAGTGCATTCGATCGTGTCTTTCGTCAGCAATGAAACCAAGCTGAATGAGAGGGCTGTCAGCAAAGCACCAAGCGAAGTTAGGAATGCTAACTGAGCGAACAAGCGCAAGCCGCTAGAGAATACTAATCCAGGAAAAACCGTTGGCGCTAATGTTAGCAACAACGTTAGCATAACACCAATTAAACCTGCCAGAGCCGACACCTTACCTTCTGTTCGTTCAAGATAAGAGGTGGCTCGATCTGTTGACCACCGAGCATAGTCATACATCAACTCAGAGAGGGCATCCTCCGTTGTGGTGTGTGATGTTGATCCGTTGGCAGGCATAATTTGGCTTATTTTGACTTGTTTACTTGTCCTTATCCACCACTTCAAAATCAGCATCGACGACTTTGCCTTTGTCTTGGCTCTTCGTCTCTGGAGCGCCTTCAGGCGCTCCACCCATGCCGCTCATGTCGGGCATGCCATCTGGACCACCAGCGGTGGCTCCTGCGGCTGCGGCGGCTTGGTAGGCGGCTGCGAAGAGTTTTTCGAGCTCTTCGGTCTGGGACTTCATTTTGTCGCTGTCGCCGGACTCGATGGCGGACTTCAAGGAAGTGAGCTTATCTTTGATCGGGCTGAGCTGGTCGGCGGGGACTTTTTCTTCCCATTCCTTGAGCTGCTTCTCGATCTCGAAGGTGAGGGCTTCGGCCTTATTCTTTACTTCGACGGATTCTTTACGCTTCAAGTCTTCTTCGGCGTGTTCTTCAGCGTCGCGCTTGGCTTTTTCGATCTCTTCATTGCTGAGGCCTGAGCTGCCCTGAATGGAGATGCGCTGCTCTTTGCCACTGACTTTTTCTTTGGCCGAGACGTGCAGGATACCGTTGGCGTCGATGTCAAAGGTGACTTCGACCTGTGGCACACCACGTGGGGCTGGCGGGATGCCGTCGAGCTTGAAGGTGCCGAGGGTTTTGTTGTCGCGGCTCATTGGGCGTTCGCCCTGAAGCACGACGATTTCCACGCCAGGTTGGTTGTCGCTGTAGGTCGAGAAGACTTGGCTGTGCTTCTTCGGGATGGTCGTGTTACGCGGGATCATCGGTGTGGCGATGCCGCCAGCGGTCTCGATGGAAAGAGTCAGCGGAGTCACGTCGAGCAGGAGCACGTCCTTCACATCACCTTTGAGAACACCGCCCTGAATGGCTGCGCCGATGGCGACGACTTCATCTGGGTTGACGCCCTGATGGGGATCTTTACCAGCCAGCTTACGGGCTGTTTCGACGACCTTTGGCATACGGGTCATGCCACCGACGAGGACGAGCTCATCGATTTTAGAAGCGTCGAGCTTAGCGGCAGCCAAGCAATCCTTCACCGGCTTGATGGTGCGCTCAAAGAGGCTGTCGGTGAGCTGCTCCATCTTGGCACGAGTGAGAGTCTTCATGATGTGCTTTGGCCCAGTGGCGTCAGCGGTGATGAAGGGCAGATTCAAATCAAAGCTCTGGCTGGAGCTGAGCGCGATCTTAGCCTTCTCCGCTTCTTCCTTGATGCGCTGGAGAGCGTCTGGCTGGCCGCTGAGGTCGATGCCGCTGTCGGTTTTGAATTCATTGACGATCCAGGTGATGAGGGTGTTATCCCAGTCGTCACCACCGAGATGCGTGTCGCCATCGGTCGCGAGCACTTCGAAGACGCCGTCGCCGATTTCCAGGACGCTGATGTCAAAGGTACCGCCGCCAAGGTCATAAACGGCGACTTTTTCATCGGATTTGCTGTCGAGACCGTAGGCCAGAGCGGCTGCGGTGGGTTCATTGATGATGCGGCGGACATTGAGTCCAGCGATCTCACCGGCAGCCTTGGTGGCGTTGCGCTGGCTGTCGTTGAAGTAAGCAGGAACAGTGATGACGGCTTCCGTGATGGATTCGCCGAGCTTGGCTTCCGCGTCAGCTTTGAGCTTGGCCAGAATCATGGCGCTGACTTCTTGGGGGGAATAGGTCTTGGTTTCGCCACCGACTTCAACCTGAACATGAGCATCTCCATTGGCTGCCGCCACAATTTTGTAGGGCATGCGTTTGTCGGCTTCGGTCAGTTCGGTGAACTTGCGGCCCATGAGGCGCTTCACGGAGAAAACGGTGTTGCGTGGGTTGGTCACGGCTTGGCGCTTCGCTGCCTGACCGACGACGCGCTCGCCACTCTTGGTAAAGGCAACCACGGAAGGCGTGGTGCGTGCACCTTCTGAATTTTCGAGGACAGTTGCCTTACCGCCTTCTAGGACGGCCATGCAAGAGTTGGTGGTGCCGAGGTCGATGCCGAGGATTTTGCTCATGGTGTTTGGTTTGGGTAAAGTTTAGTTGGGCCAGTTTGGTTACCTCTTACTTGGCATGCGCTGTGCCAAGGTCTGTCGGCACTTTTTAAATTGCTGATTCTCAGAAATTTAGTATTTAGTGTTCGTTGTTTAGTGTTTGGTTTGGAGGTGGCTAAGTGCCACTTTTGGCACAATTGGACATGACACTTGGCGCATTGGCACTGACTTTTGGCACTTTGGGAGAATTTGCTAAAATTGCCACGGCATGGCCTTTGGCTATCCGTTGGTTCCTTGGCACTGTCCTTGCTTTCCATTCATTTTACAATCCAACTCCAACTACCTCATCGGGTGGCTTTCGTTGCCGCACGGTGGGGTTTTTCAGCCCCATGAAGCACCCTTTTTACGACCTGGACATCCCCAATGAAGGATCTCTCCATAGCATGGACAATGAACGCGATGCCTGTGGCGTTGGCTTTGTCGCCAATATTCATGGCAAGCGTAGCCGCGATATCCTGGACCTAGCGATCAATGGCGTCTGCAATGTGCAGCATCGAGGCGCGGTGGATGCCGACCGCGTGACGGGTGACGGCGCTGGCGTTCTGACGCAGATTCCTCACAAAATTTTCCAGCCGTTCATCGACGAGATGCGCTTCGAATTGGATCACCCGATGGATTTGGCTGTTGGCGTGTTTTTCATGCCGGAAGATCCGACCGAGCGGATGAAGATTCATCTCCTGGCAGAAGGTTTATTGAGGAATCGCGATATCCAAGTGATCGGCTGGCGTGATGTGCCAGTGAATCCGAATGAGCTGGGCTACAAGGCCCGCAAGACCATGCCGATGATTCAGCATCTGCTCGT
>JAPLUM010000407.1 GCA_026397605.1 Verrucomicrobiota bacterium
CAATACGAGGTGCGCCCGAACTCGCCACCCCAGACGACGAGGGTGTCATCCAGCATACCCCGTTGCTTCAGATCTTTGACCAGCGCAGCGGAGGCCTGATCGGTTTCTTTGCACAGCTTTGGTAAAGCACCAGGCAGGCCACCGTGATGATCCCAGTCCTGATGATAGAGTTGAATGAAACGTACCCCTTTCTCCGCCAGACGACGAGCCTGCAGGCAGTTCGCCGCAAAGCTGCCAGGTGTCCGCACATCTGGCCCATAGCTATCCAGTACATGCTGCGGTTCATCACTCAGATCAGCCACCTCAGGGATGCTCGACTGCATGCGGTAAGCCATCTCATAATGATCGATCCGGCTGGTGATCTCAGAATCAGGCGTGCCTTCAAATTGATGCTCATGCAGTTCCTTCAAACGATCCAACATTTGCCTGCGGCTGTCCGCACTGACTCCAGCTGGATTGCCCAAATACAGCACTGGATCTTTGGCAGCACGAAACTGCACGCCCTGATGTTTCGTCGGCAAAAAGCCACTACCCCAAAGATGCGACCCCAGTGGCTGACCACTTTTGCCTTTGGTAATCAATACCGTGAATGAGGGCAGATTCGCATTCTCTGCGCCCAGTCCATAACTCAGCCATGCCCCCATGCTCGGACGACCTGCAATCTGTGAACCCGTCTGGAAAAAGGTCACGCCTGGCCCATGATTGATCGACTCGGTAAACATCGACTTTGCCACGCAAATATCATCGGAGATGCTTGCTGTGTGTGGTAATAACTCGCTAAACCAAGCACCCGACTGGCCATGCTGAGCGAATTTAAAGGGAGAACCTACCATGGGGATCGAGGCCTGATTTCCTGACATGCCAGTCAGACGCTGACTCCCGCGAACAGAATCAGGGAGCTGTTCACCATTCCGCTGATTGAGCAGCGGCTTATAATCAAAGAGGTCCAAATGAGAAGGCCCACCCGACATGAATAAATAGATGATGCGCTTAGCCTTGGGCTGCCAATGCGTAGAGCCAAGAACACCACGGTCCACAGGCGCTGCGGCCCCCAGACTTTCCTTGGCAAGCATTTCATTCAGTGCCAGCCCACCTAGGCCCATGCCAAATCGATTGAGCAAAGTGCGGCGGTTGAGAAGAGGATTCATCGGATTCATGAAGGTAAAATCTGTTAACGTTTGACCACGCAGGCGTCGTGATTGAGCAGCGCCTGAGCCAGCACCGTGGCTGCTGCGGCCTCAGGGAGTGGGAGCTTTTCATCACGTTTGGCTGCGCCGTGCTTTAACAGCTTCTCAGCTTCCTGTGGAAGGGATTTAAAATGGGTCAGCTGCTCCTGATATAGCTGCGTGCATATCTGCTTCTCACGCGCATCAGGCTGACGAGACAGACAGCGCAGAAAGCCGAGCTCGATCATCTTTGCCACGTCCCCTTTGGACTCATGATGCAGAACTTCCCCAAGCACACGCGCAGCCTCCACGTACTGCTCCCCATTCAGAAGGATCAGCGCCTGAAGTGGTGAATCCGTGCGCTCTCGCTTCGAGGCACACACCGCGCGTCTCGGCGCATCAAAGGCTACCATCGCAGGAGGCGGACTGGTGCGCCGCCAGTGGGTGTAGAGGCTGCGACGATACACCGCATCACCAGCGCCTGGGTCCACGGGCTTAAAGGCCTCTTTCATCTCATAAGGATATACGGGAGGCCCGCCTAGCGTGAGCTTCAGCAGACCGGCGGCAGCCAATGCATTATCTCGGATCATCTCCGCAGGTAAGCGGAATCTCGGCCCACGAGCCAGCCACTGATTGTCAGGATCATCCGCCATGGACTTAGCATCGGATATGCTTCGCTGACGATAGACCCGACTCATGACGATCTCCTTCATCAGAGCCTTCACATTCCAGCCGCTCTGGATAAATTTCATGGACAGATAGTCGATCAACTCTGGATACAAAGGACGCTCCCCCTGACTGCCGAAGTCCTCTGCGGTCTTCACCAGACCACGTCCAAACAAGCTCTGCCAAATCCGATTCACTGTGACTCGAGCCGTCAGTGGATGATCTGGAGCCGTGAGCCACTGTGAATAGCCCAGACGATTCAGCGGTGCATCTTTTGGGAATGGGGAAAGAAAGGCTGGTGTTACCGGCCCGACCTCTTCCGTGCGTTTATCGTATTCACCACGGGTCAAAAGATACGCTTTCTTGGGGGTCGGCAACTCACGCATGACCATGATTTCCTTCTGCTCATCCTGATGGGCATAGAGTCTGGCACGCACGGTTTTCAGACCTTCCGCCAGTTCCTGATCCAGCGTCTCAGAGACATCACGATCATAGATGCGTAGGTCATCCACTAGCCCACCTTTGAAGCCTCGATCCCGCATCCGCTCACCCAGGCTGATGTGATCATGTCCACCACCAGCGATGGTTTTTGTCAGGGCATCTTTGATCACGTCAGTAGCAGCCAACTCACCATCCAAGAATATTTTGAGTCCTTTTGCAGTGCTACTGCCATCATATGTCACCACCACATGCAGCCACGTCTTGAGCGCCAGATTTGCCTGGGTGCGGACACTGATCGCATTCCCAGGCCAGAAGTGAATGAGAGACCATTTGAGCTTTCCTTCTTCAATCAAAAGCTCATAGCCGCGACTAGCAGCATCTGTCCAGGCCTGTGAGCGATGCAGAACCACTGCGCGCTCTTTGACATCAGGTGTCTGAATCCACAGAGACAGACTGAACGGGTCCTGGCGCTGAAAGTTGCCCAGAGGCGTATCCACCGCGTCGTCGCCAGTGAATTGGATCGCTTGCCCCATCTTGCCTGCTACCAGCTTGTTTTCACCTTTCAGTACAGCCGCTGGATCTGTCGGCGCAGTTTTTTTAGCAGCCTTCTTTTTACCTGGTTCAACTTTGGGTTCAGCTGTTGGCGCTGGTGCAGCTGGCGGAGCCGAAGGATGCAGCGAATCAGCAAGTTTGTTCCCTTTCAATTCATCAAAGGTAAAATGAGCCACCGGGCCATCCAGTGCAGTGGACGCTTTCAGATCATTCAATTTCAGCATTCCCGGCTCAGCCTTGATCGCTTCCAGCGCTTTGATTTGGCCCTGCATCGTGGCCAACTTATCCTTCGCGGGCTGATCCATCATCATCAGGGCCGGTGTAGGTGGAGACGGCGTAAAGACGGCATATAGCCCCGCTTCATCAATGTTTTGCAGCATCGAGAACAGACCGTAATACTCCTTTTGGGTGATCGGATCATACTTGTGATCATG
>JAPLUM010000648.1 GCA_026397605.1 Verrucomicrobiota bacterium
GAAAAAAGATGCCAGGCATTCAATGCTTGATTCAAGGCGCATTTTGACCATACTTCGTTGCCATGGACACCTCAAAAGCCTCTGAAAACCAACCGATTCCTCTGGAGGAGCAGCTTGTCGGCATCAATGCCAAAACGGCCCCCTATCCTACCGCGCGTTCTTGGTCTGGTGGACGGCGGCGGATTTTAGGAAAGGGGGCGCTGGAGAGTTACACCTACCATGTCATGTCGCGCACTTGTGGCGGGGAGGTGTTCTTTGATGACGTGGAGAAGGAGGCGCTGCGGCGGCTGCTTTGGAAGATGGCCGAGTTCTCAGGGGTGCGGCTGGTGACTTACTGCATCATGGGTAATCACTTTCATGCTCTAGCTGAGGTGCCGAAGCGGGAAATCTGGCTGGAGCGTTTCGCGGGCGTAGGCGGTGAGGAGAAGCTCTTCGAGCACCTGCGTACGCTCTACAGCCGTGAGTTTGTGGGACTTCTGAAACAGGAGATCCAGGAACTGCGGCAGTTGGGCATGGAAACTTTGGCGCTGACCAAGCTGGAGTCGATCAAGAAGCGCTTCTGCGACCTGTCGATCTTTGTCAAAGAGGTCAAGGAGCGCTACAGCCGATGGTTTAACAAGCGGCGCGGGCGCAAAGGCACGTTGTGGATGGACCGCTACAAGCGCGTGATGGTGGAAGGTAAGGGCGAGCCGCTGCACACGATGGCGGCTTACATCGATCTCAATCCTGTGCGTGCCGGCCTAGTGGAAGATCCGAAAGACTACCGCTGGTGTGGCTATGCAGAAGCCGTGAGCGGCAGCCGGAGAGCGCAGCGCGGACTGAGCAAAGTGACCGCGAAGCCGGTGGATAGCTGGGAACAAGCAGGAGGGGCGGAGGCGTATCGCTGTCTGCTGTTTTCGACCGGTGTGGAGATCAAAGATGCGCAAAATGAGAATGTGATCCGCCTGGGCGTGACGGCAGACGAGGCGCGGCAGGTGCTCAAAGAGAAGGGCAAGCTGAGTAGCGCCGAAATGGTGCGGCTACGAGTGCGCTATTTCAGCGATGGACTGGTACTTGGGAGCAAAGAATTTGTGGAGAGTGTCTTCAGTGAAAATCGCGAGAAGTTCGGCCCCAAGCGCCGCGATGGAGCACGAAAGGTCAGCGAGTCGGAGTCGCCATTGTATTCGCTGAGACGACTGCGCTTGAGGGCAGTGGATTGATCCTGCTTTTCTGAGACTAACGGGAATGACGTCAGGCTGCAAAGAACTGATAAAATCACCTCCCCATCAAGCCTGCTTCAGCATTCGCCCAGATCCAGCTCATCACGATGACTGTGCCAAAAGCGCAGGACGTGAACAACGTTCTCGGTAGTGCTGATCCGATAGATGCTCTTATAGCTGCCTTTGAAGATCAAGATTTCCCGTGTGCATGGCAGGATCGCCACACGCGCTGGGCGATGACAGTTCTGTCTCTGCCAGAAAATGACGTCAGCTTGCAAAAGTTTGACAGATGATGACTCTGATTGCCATCACAGCAGAGGTTAGAAGACCGCAGAGATGAAATTTGAAATGGTATTCTCTGCGGTCTTCTGATCTCTTGCGGTGTAAAATTCTGTGCATGAAAACCCAACATGAAAATGGCTTGGCACAGCGGGCAGGAAGGTTATGCTAATAAATGTTGGAAATCCGTCCTGAATTTCGCCTCCTGCATCCTCCAGTGACCCAATCTGGACCTGAAACAACAGATCAGGCGCTACATTCATCCTTCTGCCTTCATCATTCATCCTTTCAACGCCCCTCACACCCCGTCCCCGCTCCACGCCGAAGACCAACCTGCTCCGGCCCCGTTAAAAGAAATTTCCTAGCAGTCAGTATGAAAGCCTCTCTCCACCTATCTCCGTTTATCTGCGCCCGCATGGCGCGGGCCACGAGCCGCTTTCTGCTTGCCGGGGCGATGCTGACCTTGGCCGCCGGTATCTCGTCACAGGCCAGCTTGATCGCTTATTATAACTTCGATGGTAACACTCTGGACTCTTCGGGTAATGGTCATAACGGGACAAATTTCGGGGCCACCTTTATCTCCAGCTCTCTCTCATTTAACGGAGCAGGAAATTATGTCTCTCTTCCCTCGAGTATGAGTTCCGGACTATCGGCTTTCTCCATCCTTCTTAATGTCAAGACAACCCAGTCTGTCGGCGTCTCTCCAGATTGGCAAAATCCGACGTTCTTTGGAATGGGAACCAGTGGCCCCGGCAGCCGGGATCTTCAGATTATTTCCAAGAGTGGTCGTGCCGGCTTTTACTCCGGCCTGAACACCGGCGGTGATTATTCCTACACTGCCGGACCGGCGATTAATGATGGGGCATGGCATAGCATCGGTCTGACGAATGATGGCACGCTCCTTAAATTCTACGTCGATGGCGTATTGTCGAATTCGACGTCAGTGAACCAAGCATTGGCCTCGACCCCCTTCTACGTCGGGGCCCTTGACGCTCCTTTCAATAATCCAACCGCTTCTTATTTTGCTGCGGCATCAATCGATGAAGTGCGGTTTTATAACAACGCTCTAACCGCCACGGAGGTCCAGCAGTTGGCTGTGATAGCCATACCCGAGCCCTCCCGTGCGTTGCTGCTCTGCGGCGGCCTCATGGGCGTGCTGTTGTGCAGAAGGCGGCGCAGCACCGTGCCGTAACAAGCTGCCAGGAATTTAGTGCGGAACAGATGAGTTTGTTAGCGTGAAAACTAAAAGTTTAGCCCTACACGTAGTCGCACCGGCATGGCGTGGTCTCTTTTTTCCAATGCTATTTCGATGATTTCTAAAAAGAAAAAAGATGCCAGGCATTATATGACTTGAGCTTGTTCGTTTTTTTGCTTCCTTCCGCCCATGAACATCCGATCTTCCCTACTTACACCGGCTTCTTCTGACACGGACGCCTTGGGCGTGATTGACGCTAAAACGGGTCCTTATCCTGCCGCGCGTTCGTGGTTC
>JAPLUM010000599.1 GCA_026397605.1 Verrucomicrobiota bacterium
CAAACGCGTCTTCATCGGCGAATACGGCTTCCCCGCGCGTCGCTACTCACCGGAGGAGCAAAACCACAAGAGCATCGAGACCATGATCGCCGCCATCGAGTGGGGCTGCCCCTTCGTGCTCTACTGGGAACTTTACGACAACGAAGGCACCCCCGAAAAACCCGGCGGCTTCTGGCTCATCAACGAAAAGAACGAAAAGCAACCCATCTGGCACACGCACCAGCGCTACTTTGAGTGGGCGAAGAAGCACATCGCCGACTTCCAACAGCGCACCGGCAAGCCCATCACCGACGCTGAATTCCGCGCTGCAGCGCTGGACTATCTGCGGCGGTAACTCAGTTGATAACTTCCGCTGAATACAGGATCCGATCGTAACTCGAGAAATGCCTTTGCCTACAGAAGAGGATGATGAGGGCTTAGATTATGGCATCATGCCCGCTGTGATCCAGCCGCCACTGATGTCACGGGCATCAAAACCGTGCTGCATCAGAATGCGCACCGCGTAATAGGCACGCTGGCCGACACCGCAGTAAACGTGCAGAGCTTCGTTTTCCGGTAGCTCAGAGAGGCGGTCGCGGAGCTGGGGCAGGGGAACGTTGACCGCACCGCTCGCGTGGCCTTCGGTGAATTCGTCTTCGTCACGCACATCGAGTATGAAGGCATCGGCAGGCAGCGCATTCCATTGCGAGAGAGGCAGGTCACCACGCAGATGATTTGCGGCGATGAAGCCTGCGTAATTCAGCGCATCCTTTGCCGCGCCGAATTGCGGTGCATAGCAGAGTTCGGCTTCTTCGAGGTCAAAGACCGTGCCGTTTTTTTGAATCAAGGCGGATACGACATCGACCTTGCGTGCCACATCGGTGGTACCAATGGCCTGCATGCCGAGAATGCGACCATCGGGCTTCGAGAAAATGAGCTTGAGGTGAAGCGTTTGCGCACCGGGATAGTAGCCAACATGATGCTTCGGATGCAGATACACTTTTTCGTAGTTTGAGATGCCTGCGCGCTTCAGCGATTTTTCGGTGGCTCCAGTTTGCGCGATGGCGAAGTCAAATAGGCCGCAGATGGCGGTACCCTGCACACCACGGAAGGAACTGTCGCGCCCAGCGATGACATCGGCAGCGATGCGGCCCTGACGGTTGGCCGGACCGGCGAGAGCGAGCAGGATGTCGGTATCGGTGAGGAGATCATGCACCTCCACGGCATCGCCGATGGCAAAGATGGTCGGATCACTCGTGCGCATCTGACTATCAACGTCAATGCCACCTCGTTTGCCCAGCGTGAGCCCGGCTGCTTTCGCGAGACTGGTCTCAGGCCGGACACCAAGGCCGAGAATGACGAGATCAGTCTCAAGGTTATCATTCACGACCAGAAGGTCTCCACGCTGGCTCACACCGGTGAGCGCCGTGTTGAGTAGGAGCTGGATGCCGTTCTTTTCGAGATGCGTGTGCAGCGGCGCGACCATCTCCGCATCCATCGAGATCATCACCTGCGGCCCGTTTTGCACCAAGGTGACTTCCAAGCCGAGATGGCGGAGGTTTTCAGCCATTTCGAGGCCGATGAAGCCACCACCCGCCACGACAGCATGCTTTGCGTTTGTTTTTGCTATCCAGCCGCGAATGTCCCGCGTGTCAGGAATGCTACGCACGGTAAAAACACCGGGTAGATCAAGCCCAGGCAGCTCTGGCTTCAGCGGAGCCGCTCCAGGCGAAAGCACGAGCGAGTCGTAAGTGTCATCGAATTGCTCGCCAGTAAGCACATTACGCACCGTGACCGTTTTGGCCTCACGCTGGATGGAAACGACCTCGTGATACACAAGCACATCAATGCGGAAACGGTCATGAAATAACTGCGGTGATGCGAGCAATAGACTGGCTTCATTCGGAATGACACCGCCGACGTGGTAGGGTAGGCCGCAGTTCGCAAAGCTCACGAACGGACCGCGGTCATAGATGGTGATCCTTGCCTGCTCGTCGAGCCGACGCAGGCGTGCTGCGCAGGATGCTCCACCGGCCACACCACCGACAATAATGACTTTTTTCATGACTTAGGAGCAGCAGGAGGTTTTCGAGCACGCAGTGCTATCGACGCGATTCCATGGCATTTTCGCGATCACCATCGCCAGGCCGCAAAAGCCGCTCAAACCGGCAAAAATGAGGCCTGCGCCAAAAAACATGCACAGGTAGATCCAGCGTGGATCAACATAGACGGTAACCAGCGAGCCGAGCAGCACGAAGAAGCCAATGGTGATCTGCACCTGACGCATGAGCGGCATCACCGTTTTAGAAGCGCTGGCGCAGGGCAGACCGGCGGATTTCCAGGCAAGGATGCCGCCTTCAAGATTCCGCACGTCACTGAAACCGTGAGCACGAAGTTTCTCAGCAGCAGCAGCGCCACGCTTCCCAGCCTGGCACATGACCATGACAGGCTTCGATTTATTCAACTCGCCACAGCGTGCCTCGATCTGGCCCAGCGGCAGCAGCTTCGCTCCGGAAACATGAGATTCAGCGTGCTCGATCGGTTCGCGCACGTCGATGAGTTGGCATCCGCCTGCTTCGAGAGCAGTGGCGAGTTCATGGGGAAAGATGCTGGTTTCAGTTTTCATTGGTATTTAGGGTTGGTATTGGATAGTTTAAAATAACGATGTTTCTATATCGCTATATAGTGATATAAAGTCAAGGTCCGCAACAAGTCATGCCCAAGAAAGCCCCATCCAAGCACAAACCCGCCACGAAGCAGTTGCCCGATGCAGCGCTGGAACTCATCGCGCATCGCTTCCGCGCTTTGTCTGAACCAGTGCGTCTGAAGCTTCTCAGCGCCCTCATGCAGGGTGAAAAAAACGTCACTCAACTTGTGGAAGCAGCAGGCACTGGGCAGGCAAACGTCTCCAAACATCTCGCAATCTTAAAGCAAGCCGGAATGATCTCCACAAAACGGGAGGGGCTCACCACCCTGTGCTCCATCTCTGATCCCGCTATTTTCCAGCTCTGCGAGTTCATGTGTGCCAAGCTCAAACTCGAGCATGAGCAGCGAACGAAACATCTTGAAGG
>JAPLUM010000305.1 GCA_026397605.1 Verrucomicrobiota bacterium
GGAAGAAGCGCAGTCTCCTCCACATCCGCGATTTGGCCATCCGAGCGGATGGAACAGTCACTCGTATTGCCATAGATGTTCGCTGCGTTGGCTGGCGTCCCGGCAACTGCGCAAAAAAGACCAAAGCACAGCACGATAGCAAAGCCCTGGTTGGATAGCCTAATAAACATCATGAAAACATATCCTGTCAGAATGCTCAGGGCGTGACAATCACAAAGGCAGGCCGCGAGAGCACACCTTTGGCTTGGGCTCCGTAATGGTCGGAGCGCCAGAAGTTCTTCAAATCGGCAGCTGTGATGAGTTGGAGGCCTGGGGTGGCGACGGCGGGGTTGCAGAGGATGTAGAGATCGTCTTTGGCGATGTAGCCGCAGACGTTGAGCGTGTGTCCGGCGCTGCCGTTGGGGAATTGCGGACCGATGTACTTGAAGTCCACGACCACGGGCCTTCCGGCATCGAGTTCGCTCTTCAGCATGTCGGTGGCTTTTGTGAAACCGCCGCCATCGGGTGTGAAGGTGATGAGTTTCCACTGTTGGCCGATCTTTTTGGATGCATCGAGCAGGTGCCACCAATCGGTGCCGGTGCCGAGCGGGGAAGGGCACAGCTTCTTGAAGTCCCAACCGCCGATCTTACTGCCGTGAAATCGGGCGAAGATGGCGCAGGCGGTGGAGCCGCAGTTGTTGTAGCCCTGAAGGATGTGCGGCATCTGCACGAACGCGAACTTGCCCGGCACGCTTTTCCGCTGGCGATAGCCGATCAGCTTCAGGAGGTCGGCCGCTTGCTGAGCCGAGGCATTGTCCGAAGGCTGTGCCGGATGCCCGGTGGCCGTGGTTGGCATTAGTTTGGAGGCTTTCTCCCAGTTCGCCTTGGCCGCATCCAAGTCACCCGCCTGGAACTGCAATTCGCCAAGAAAGACGAGACCGGAGGCGTTGCCCAACTCTGCGGCACGTTCGGCGAGCTTGCGGGCCTTCACCGCATCCCGTGGCAGGCCTTCACCGGCGTGAAAGGCCATCGCTGCAGCTGCGGCAGCACGTCCATGGCCCATTTCCGCCGCTTTCTCCCACCACACGAGTGCCTTGGCACAATCCTGCTCAGTGCCTTGCGCGCCGTAGTAGCACTGGCCGAGATTGAAGGCGGCTTGCGCCGATTCATCCGTCGCCGCTTTGAAGTAGGCGATAGCGATCTCCGGACGGCGCTTCACCACCGCACCGCGGAGGTAAGCAAAGCCAACGAAGTCCATCGCGTCCGCACTTCCAGCATCGGCGGCCTTGTGGGCCCACTGCATAGCTTCCGCGTCGTTTTTTGTGATGCCTTTGCCATCGCGCAGACGGATCGCGAGGGCGATTTGTGATTTGGCATCGCCACTGGCTGCTTGGCTTTGAAGATCCGCCAACTCATCGGCTGACACCGTGGTAATGGTCATGATCATGGCGACAAGAAGAGTGAATGAAGATTTTTGCATGCGTGAATGAGCCTAACGTGAAAGGGGTGCTGCTGTCTTGATATTTCTGAGCACTCGACTCACCAAAGCCCTCGCAATGATGAAAGCACTCGCGGGTGAGTCGCCGACCGAGCGCCGCAACACTCAAGTAAAGTATGAAGCAGAAAGAATATAGAGTGGTTCCTCAGGGTTGCTCGTTGCGCGGACAGTGCCACTTTCACTTCAACCATGAGATCATCCCCGAACCGCAGACACTTCATCCAGTCCAGCCTCGCAATTGCCGCAGGCATGGGCCGCAGCGTTTTTGGTCAGGCAGCAGGTGGGCCCCGTGCGCCAAAGGCTGGCGAGAAAAAAGGTTATGCCATTGGGCCTGGTTTTCCAGATTGGACTCGAATGGTCACCGATTTGAATGCCAAGTGGATCTATTCATGGGGACCGAAACGCCCCGCCGGCGTGCCTGCGGGCGTGGATTGGGTGCCGATGATCCACAATGACAAGCCAACAAGCCCCGCGCTACAAGCGCTGGACTTAGTGAAAGCAGAGCAAACCTACCGCCCGACAGCGCTGCTTGGATTCAATGAGCCTGATTTAGAAAAACAGGGCAACATGAGTGTCGAGCAGGCTCTCGCGCTTTGGCCGAAGCTCCAAGAACTCAACGTCCCTCTCGGCAGCCCATCGGGCAGCCACGCTGACGGTGAATGGATGCAGAGCTTTATGAAACAGGCTAAGAAGCTGAAGTATCGCATCGATTTCGTGACTATCCATTGGTATGGCGATCCTAACAGCAGCCACTTCCTGTCGTATTTGGACAGGATCGCGAAGCTTTACAAACTGCCAGTGTGGATCACCGAGTTTTGCCCAGGAGACTGGGGTGCCGCAAAGACAGGCAAGAACAAGCATTCGGAAAAAGACGTGATGCGTTTCATCAAAGACACGCTGCCGCAATTGGAACGTGCCAGCCATGTTCACCGCTACGCCTGGTTCTGCGCGACGCCCAAGAATGCAGCCTTGGGATGCTCCGCTCTCTTTGACGATGCAGGTAAGCTCACGCCACTGGGTGAGGCGTATGCCAAAGAGGGCTGAGAAAGAGAGAGGCTTTTCTTCGCCTGATTGTGCGCCGCTTTTTCCGACGCTGATTGGGAGGAGAGGAATCGGCTTTTGATCGTACAGGATCGTACAGAGCCTTTCGTCACTCGGTGGCAACCGTTGCTCACGGACCGACGACTTTCAGCCGCACGAAGCGTCTTGTAGCTATGGGGAAGGCGTAGGTGATGTTGTTGCCGGTTTGGATGACGTTTCCGCCGAGGGTTTCGGTGGTCCAGGTGCCGGTGAGGGTATCGGTGGATTCGATCCAGAAATGGGTGCCGTAGGTGCCGGGGTAGGTGGCGGATTTGGTCCAGGTGATGCTGAGGGTGCCGCTGGTGTTCACGACGGCGGGCAGTGGCGTGGGGCCGGTGGTATTGCTGTTTCCGCCGAGGAAGAACTCGATGCCGTTGGCGACGCCGTCGTTGTCGTGGTCGGCGGTGAAGGCTCCGGCTCCGGGGTTGGCGGTCTGCCACGTGGTGAAGGTCGGCGCAGTGCTGCCGATGAGGTAGCCGCTGCTGTTCAACGAGAAGCTGGTGAAGCCTGCGGAGACGATTTGCGTGAGCTGCGTGGCGGTGAGTCCGGTGGCGGTAATGCCGAAGCGCAGCGAGCTACCGGAGACGAAGGTGCCGGTGATGGTGAGGGTGCCGCCGGTCCAATCAACGGCGCTGCTGTCGGCAAAGGCGAGCGCTGCTCCGGTGCCGAGATTGATGGTGGAAGTGACGGTGGTGGGGTCGAAGGTGCCTGCGGTGTCGGTGCGGGTGGCAGCGTCCAAGGTGCCTGCGCCGAGGGAGACGGCGGTGCTGTCGGGCAGCACGTTGTTGGCTCCGAGGATGAGTGCCCCTGCGCCGATGGTGGTCGTGCCGGAGTAAGTATTGATGCCAGAGAACTTCCACACGTTGGTGCCGCCTTTGGAGACGTTGATGCGATTCGCGGGGGCGGTGGCTCCGTTGAGGGTGTTGTCGGCGATAACGCCCTGGACTTCGTTTGGTGAGGCAGTGGTGCCGAATGACCCAGCGAGATTGAGGCTGCGCTGGGCGCTGCCTGTGGTGATGCCAACGGGCGTATTGAAGGCAGCGGCGGTGAAGACGAGCGGGCCGGTGCCGACGTTGGAAATGCTCGTCGTGGTAGCGGCGGAGCCTGCACCGCCGACCTGGATGGTGCGATTGGTGGTATCGCCAGTGCCGGTGTAGTTCAAGTTGGTGGAGTTGTTCGGGGCGATGACGATGTTGGTGGTCGTGACCGTGGGTGCTCCGAGCGAGCTGGGCACGCCGTAGTTTTTGAGGGTGTTGATCGTGACGGTGCCTTGGCGAAGAACGGTCTGGCCGGTGTAGGTGTTGAGGCCGTTGAGCACGAGGGTGCTGACACCATTTTTAGTGAGGCTGAAGCCGCCGCTGATGACTCCCGTGATCGTGACAGTAGAATAATGCTCGAAGGTGGTGCTGGCGGTGAGCGCAATATTGCCGTTGAAGTTCCAAGTTCCACCGACACGGACATTGCCAGCGCAGACCGAGTTGATGGATGTGGTGATGGCGCTGCCGCTGCCGTTGTTGAGGTAGGGGTTGTTGGTGTTGTTGCCAAAGGTGAGCGTGCCGCTGCCGAGGGCGGAGGCGTGAGTGAGCGTGAGCGTGCCGTTGGTCAAGGTGGTGCCGCCGGTGTGGGTATTGGCAGCGCCGAGGATCAGGACGCCTGCGCCGTTCTTGGTGAGCAGTCGGGCACCGCCGGTCTCGCTGATGATTCCGTTGAGCGCGAGTGAACCGGTGTTGGTGGTGACGCTGGCATTGAGTGGATCGGCGAGGATGATGGCAGTGCTGACAGTGTCCGTGCCGAGGCCGGTGGCGGTGCGATTGAGCGTGGCGGAGCCTGTCCCGACATCGAAGGTGATGGATTGTCCGGTGCCGCTGATAGCGAAGGCGTTGTCTCCGCTGGCATCACCAATGTCGAGTCCGCCGACGGTGGCGGGTGCGGCGAGGCTGACTTGGTTGTCAGCGGTGATGTTGTTGGTGAGTAGGGCGAGGTCGTCGATGCCATTGGGGAAGCCGGTGTTAGGTGTCCAATTCGCGGTTGTGCTCCAAGAGGAAGGTCCGGCGGCATCGGTGGCCCAAGTGTAGGTGTTTTGGGTGCGGGTGACTGTGAGGGTGTAAGTGCTGGTGCTGCCGGATAAGGTGGAGGCGACGGTGATGATGTTGGCCCCGATACTGAGCGGGATGGCAGCGGATGCGGCACCAGAAGCGACGGCGGTTCCATTCACGGTGATACTAGAGCCTGCGAGTTTAGGAGTGACGGTGATGGACGAGCTGGCGACGGTGGCGGAATAAACAAACGTATCCCCAGCAAAGACTGGCGTGAGCGTGCCGCTGCTGAGCGTGAGTGCGGTGAGCTGGGAGACGGTGGACGAGGATGCCAGCAGTTCGGCCATGCCACGGCCCATGGCATCGCCGACGAGCATGTAGGTCTCTGCGTTGTGATAGTAGTGGTAGTTCTGCGCGGTGTTCGGGCCGGTGGTGCGCCAGTAGCCGCGACCTTCCATGGACTTCACATTGCCTGCGAATTCGGGATAGGTCGTGCCATTGCCCACAGCGAGCTGGGCATTCACGACGGTGAGGCGATTGCCTGTGGCAGCAAAGCCATCAAAGCCGGAGGTGACGACTGTGAAGGGTGCGGTCGGTTGGATCTTGCCAGGGTAGCGACCATTGTAGTAGAGGCGCAGTTGCTTGATGAGTTGGGCAAGGTTTTGCTGATAACGGCTAGCGTGGCCGGTGGTGTTGCTTTGGCCATCATTCCAGCCATGGAACCATCCGAAGCCAGCGATCTCAAAGCCGCGCGTGGCCCACTGCGGATACTCGGTGGCGAAGTTGTCGAGCACGTCCACGACGTTGGTCACGTTGAACACGCTCCAGTTCGTGGTCCAACTGGCTCCAACGCCTGGTGCATTAGCGGCGGCGGAGGTGTGGGCGATTTTGCTCTTGTAGATGTTGCCCCCATTTTTCACATGCGCGCCGCTGGTGTAGGCCACGCCGCTGACCCAGGCTTTGGCCCCCATGTCTTGTTCATCAAGGAAAGAGTCGTCGTATTGCTTGCCCGCATACCAGGGGCCGGTCACGGGCGCGGTGCCGCCTTGGGGGAAGTCATCGTAGTCGCCGTAGCCTGCAAAGGTGGTGCCGCCGTAGTTGTAGCGCACGCTGCCGGGCGGCAGGAAGTCGTAACCCAGGGCGCGATTGCCGATGCTGGTCTTGATGATCAGCACGGGCTCGCCGTGGAGGTAACCCATGACATGGCCAAAGCCTAGCTCGGGCCCGAAGGAGTCTGTGCTCTCGCCAAAGCCGGGTGCTAGTGGCGCATCGCCGAGTGCGGAAATGACGCCGCGATAGAGCACGTCTTGGCGCACGGTCCAGGCATTGGTGGAGGTGATGAGATTGGGGAACTTCTTCTCGGTCTGCGTCACGGATTGCAGTGTGTCACTGCCAGTGCCTGCGACGCGGCCAAAGCCGACCATGTTGGATTGGCCGGAGAGAATGAAGACTTTCACCGGCTTCGTGCCAGTGCCGGTGGAGGTATCGGGATCTGGCAATGGATAGGGCACGTTGGGCTTGCTGGTGGCCAGCGTGGGATTGGTGTAGGCGGCGGAGGCTTCATACCAGTCTTCAGCGAGGTCGCCGTCGGTGTCACGCAGCAGCGGGTTGGTGCCGGTGTTGGTTTCACTGACGAAGGTGCCGGTGTTGCTCTCCGCGCCATCGCTGAGACCGTCGGCGTCGGTGTCGGACTTGGTGGGGTTGGTGCCGCGATTGCTGGTGCTGACCCAGACGCCGGTG
>JAPLUM010000050.1 GCA_026397605.1 Verrucomicrobiota bacterium
TGAGTCACAGTCGCAGCTTTCGAAATGGCGCTGCGGGTCAGGACTTCTTTGCCGGAAGTTTTGGGCTCGTAGGCCATGCCGCGGTAGCGCAGTGGGGTGTAACCTAGTTCTAGGAGGGCAGCAAGAGGGGCTTCTTTGAGGCCGGGCTTCCAGTAGTCGGGTGGGCCTCCGGTTTCATAGAAGTAGATCCAGCTTTGATCAGGCCGCGCCCAGCCTGCACAGAGGATGACGTGGCCTCGAGGGATGTTCAGGATGTCGCCTGGACGCAGGTCCTGTGACTCGATGGGGCGGCAGAGGCTGGGCAGTTGTGTGGTGTCATGCACGCTGGGGAGCTTCAGGCAGCGGGAGATGAAGCCTGAGCAGTCCACACCAGCAGCTTGCTCGCTGACGCCGGCATTGTCGGCTTGACGCTTTTGCGGCGAAGAGACATCCCCTGCTGCAGCACCTGCGCCGACTTGGCGATCAAAGGCTGGCGGGTCGTCAAAACCACCCCATTTGTAAGGGATACCACGATTCACCTCTCCTGGTAGCCACCAGCCGCTGCGTGCGAGATGATCTTTGAAACCGGCATCCGGGGTGTTGACGATAATGCCTTTCGGATCGGCCCCATGCAGGATATTTCGCGCAAAGGGTCGCCATTCATGATTCATGAACTTTTGGGCGATCTCCAAAGATTGGCTGGGAGTGATTTGCGATGGAGCATCAGCATCTCCAGGGACGAGCTTGGGTGGTGTTGTCATCCCGCTGCGGTCAGCAGAGCGCTGAGTCGTGCAGTGACTGAGCAGCCCAATGGCTATGGCTATGGCTGTGGCGATGAGTGTGCGTGGAAAAGTCGAGGTCATCTTTTGTTTCCAATCCTTTTGCCTTCTTGCGGCTCCGCGCAAACACTTCCGCTCATGCGACTCTTTTTGGCATTTTTCACTCTTTGCATTGTCGGCGGCTCTCTTCAGGCTCGGGAGACGGCGGCTGCTCGCACAGCTTTGGTGATTGGCAATTCACGCTATGAGGCGGAGGCAGGACCACTGAAAAACACCGTGAATGATGCCAAGGCTGTGGCCGCGACACTGCGGGCCCTGGGTTTTCAGGTCATTGAGCGGCAGAATGTGACGCGGGATCAGCTGATCAAAGCCGTGATCGAGTTCCGCGCGACTCTAGCAGGCAAAGAGGTGGGGCTTTTTTATTATGCGGGCCATGGACTGAGCATCGGAGGATCAAACTACCTGCTGCCGATCAAGTCCGGTTACTCGTCGCAAGGCGCAGATGATGTGACGCTGAGAATGCTGGCAGAGACTCGCTTATTCAATGTTGAGCAGGCCGTGGCAGACATGAAGGCTGCGGGTGCTGGCTGCAATCTGGTGATTCTGGATGCCTGCCGCACCACAGCTCTGGCCAATGCGGGCAGGACACGTGATGTGTCTGTATCCGGCGGGCTGGCGGAGATGAAACCGCCAGCGGGTTCGCTGATCGCCTTTGCGACAGATGCAGGTCAAACAGCGCTGGATGGCGAGGCGACGAATGGTTTGTATACGGGCGAGTTGCTCAAGCATTTGAAGACCCCAGGCCTGACGATAGAGCAGGTTTTTAAACGCACCCGTGCTGGTGTGTTGGAGGCCTCAGATGGGAAACAGATCCCAGCGGAATATTCTCGTCTAGTGGGAGATGATATCTTTTTAGCAGGCCCTGCCAGTGCTTCTGAACCAGCGCCAGCACCCGCTCCAGTCATGGTCAAGGCCGAGCCTGTGATTGGGCCAACCTTCGCGGAGATCAAGCGGCTGGTGTCTTCGAATAAAGCGGGTGAAGCAATCGCTGCCATGAAGGCAAAAGCTGAGCAGGATGGTGCGAGTGATGCGATGGCCGAGCTTTTCATGGAACTGCTGGATCAGGTGAAAGACGTGCTTAAAAAGACTGACATCAGCCCAGAGCAGGCTACGTCTTGCTTGCAGACTTGTGACGGCGTGATTCAGGCGCTGCCAGATTGCCTTTCGCGCACGCATTCGCAGTTTAACGAGTTGCTTGCTAAAGCTTACAACCGCCAGGGAGACTCTCTGCTGGGGCTGGCGCGTGCGGATGAAGCGCTGGTTGCCTTTAATAAGGCCATCCCACTGGCCCCCGAGGATGCCTACATTCTTTACAATCGAGGTCGCACGCATCTGATCCTCGGAGATACAGAGAGTGCTGAGGCAGACTTCAAAGCGGTCAGTGGTCCGAAGTTTAATCAGCCAAAAGCTCGACAATTAGCGCAAGAGGCGCTGGAGAAGATAGCCAATAGCCAATTGCCAATTGCCGATCCTCAATTCCATAATCCAAACACCAATTAATTATGCCAAAATACGAACGCTTCGAAGACACGCCAGCCTGGCAGGCTGCGGCGGAGATGTATAATTTAGTTCTCGATCTCCTCGAAGCGCATGGTGGAGAATTCACATCGGGTTATCGAGGTCAGTTGGATCGTTGCTCCCTTTCAGTCTCCAATAACATTGCTGAGGGCTTTGAGCGCATGACAACAGGTGGACTCATGGCCTTCCTTGACATCGCTCGTGGCTCAGCGGGAGAGACTGAATCCATGATGCGCGTCATTTTGCATCGCCCGAATCTCGCTAAAGCTAGGCCGCTCATGATTCTAATCCGTGATCTAGCGGATTCGCTTGTCCGCCAACTCACTGGCTGGATGGGGAGCATCGAGCATGGAGAAGTACAGGGGAAACGCCACCTGACAAAGCCGCAGGCACAAGAACGACGCCAGCAAGAGGCCGCGCAGAACCTGAGGACTCGATTCTATCAATCTTTGAAACCCGGCCACGCCCTCTACGACACTCCCAACGCCCGCAAAGCCAGAGGCGAGCCGCCAGAGGACGGATAGCCCATTGCCCATTGCCCATTGCCCATTGCCATGCCTCTTACCATCCGTCTCTTCCTCCTGACTTTCATTCTTGCTGGTCCGGCGGCTGCACATCAGGTGCCGAACATGACCATCGAGGCGGACTTTGATGCGCAGGGTCATTTTGAAATGAAGGTGAATGTGGACCCGCGTGTTATCCTTTCTGATCAACCGACATCTTTGCCACCCGTCGTTGCAGCTTGGTATTTGGACCAGTCGCCGGAGCAGGTGAAAGCTACGTATGAAAAAGCGCTGTCTTATTTAAAAGCCAACCTTCAACTCCAGTTCGGCACCATTACCATGCCTTTAGATGAGGTGACCTGGCAGGCAATGGATGGCAGACCACGGAGGTTCATCTCTTAGCCACGATCAAGGGCAACGTGCCCTCCGGCCAAAGCACGTTTGCGCTTGGCTTCGGACAGACGGCACAGGTTAGTCTGATCCTCCTGCTAAAGAACTCGAGCCTGACAGAACCAAAAGTGATGGTGCTTTTTCCCGGTGAAACGAGCCGCCCTTTTTCCGTGGCGGCTGCCTCTGCTAAAGAGCCGACGCGTTAAGCCGACACAAACGCTGGCTCTGGCAGCTCGCGTCCGATCTCGGCGATGCGGTAGCCGAAGCCGCTGCCGTTCAGGGTGCTCAGATCGACGATGCCATCGCGCCGACGATACAGGCCGGGGTGGATTTGTTCCTCGAGGGTGGAGGCGTCGGGGTAAAACTGCATGGCATTGCATTCCACACCTTGGATCGTGCCGGCATGGGCGGCGAGTTTGACATGCGGGATGATGGCTAGCATGGGATTGGTCAGATCCTGCACCATGAGCGGCATTCCGTGTGCTTTGGCCCAGCAGAGGCTCAAAAGAGCGCCGGTTTGTGTCTTGCAGGTCTTCAGGGCTACGCCGCTCCAGCCGAGTCGGCGGCCGAGGCGGACAAATTCCCAGTCGTGCGCGCTTTCATCCAGAAACAGCGGCTTCCGCGCCGAGACGCTACGGACGTCGATCTGATGCGCCTCAAGGTCGTAGGGGAAGGGTTGCTCTATATAGAGAGTGCGGGCGTAGATCTCGGGTTCTTCGGCCAGCAGTCGGTCGCTGATGGCATTCACATAGGCGGGGTCTTTGACCGTGCAGTTGAAGTCCGCACTCAGCCAGCGCACGCCATTGGCAAAGCCGATACGCCCTACGCGGACCATGCGCTCATAGTCCCAGGCGGCGTCGGTGCCGCGTAGCTTCACTTTCAGGCATTTCAGGCCATCGCGCTGAATCCAGTCGGCGAGTAAAATGGGGTGCTCGTCGCTGGGTTCGCTGCCATTCAAGTCGGAGGCTTCTAGTGCATCCACTCCGCCGACGAGGTGCCAGACGGGCAGGGAAGTCTGTGCTTTGGCCACGAAGAAATCCTGCGGGTAAAAGCCCGCGAAGTCGATGCCGCTGCCTTCTTCGGGTTGAAGATAGGCGCTGAGGTCACGATTCATGAACTCGGGCCCATAAGTCTCATACACATCACGTCCCAGTAGATTGCCAAAGGCATCATGAATGGCGATGTCAAAGGCACTGAAGGCAACGAGTGATCCTAGATAAGGCATCTCGGCATCCACTGTCTGCGCACCGGAGGCGGTATTGGCAGCGCGGGTTTCATCGGCCAGATGGTGATGAATAAAATCTGAGCCAATCTCCATGGGGTGGCCCTGAAGTCCGCAGGTGGTCAGGCGCTTGGCTAGACGTATGGAAAAGTCCTCCATGCGCTGAGCACGCTCGGCCACACTGATAGTGCTGGGCCAGACCCAGGAAACGCTGAGTGGGGTCTCGCCCCAGCCTTCGGCCTGATTCCCAGCGCGGTCTTCGACGCCGACTTTCACCCGCAGGCAAACGACGCGTGTGACTGTTTCAGGGCCGAACTTCAGCGGCACACGCATGTTCACTGGAATAAAATAGACGGAGGCGGAGGTGATGCGGATGTCGCTAGGCTTCATGTGTGTCGAATTACTAGAAATGTTGTGCTTGTATTTACGATGAATGAGTTGCAGAAATGGCAAGCTTCTCGCTCCCGAGAATCTTTTGACCCACTCAAGGTTTTGAATAGCTATTCAAATCGTTCCAATGGCAAGGCATTTTCACGCATCACCGCAACCTCGTAGCACAGCCAAGGCAATCCTTCATGGATGTCTCATGGCCGTAGGGGCTTTATCGGCGCTTTTTGTTTTTTGCGCCTTGTATGGGAATG
The DNA here is from genome assembly GCA_026397605.1 of Verrucomicrobiota bacterium. Lineage (GTDB taxonomy): Bacteria > Verrucomicrobiota > Verrucomicrobiia > Verrucomicrobiales > Verrucomicrobiaceae > Prosthecobacter. The sequence continues at coordinate 5,093 of JAPLUM010000050.1, forward strand.
AGCCAACCACGCCTGCCAAATCTAGGAGTGTGGAGACGCCCATGCTCGGAATTCGTAAAATTTCAGAGGCCCCACTTATTCAAGCTAAGCCACCGAAGGAAGAGCCAAAGCCCGCAGCCGCTTTGTCAGACATTCAGCCGCCGGCTAAGGTCCTGCCACCTGCACCACCAACACCTGTCTTTGCTGCACCGCCTCTCCCGGCATCTACGAAACCAGCGCCGGTTGCTGCTACATCGCCCATCACAGCAGCCACTCCAACAAGATCCAAACATTCCCCAGCTCAATCGGAGGCCTGGGCATGGACGGTCTTCCGAGATGATGTGATCGAAAAATTCCGCACGGAGCTGCCAGAGATCGGGGGCTTACCCCTGTTGCACTATGCGGTGCTCATGGATGATGAGGAATGGGTGAATGACCTCCTGGCTCGTGGCGCTGATGCCAATGAGCGGACGCCTGGCGGTGACACCATCCTTTCCACAGCGGTGCGTGTCGGTGCAGCCAAATGTGTACGTGCTCTGCTGCATGCCGGTGCTGAGGTCACGCAGCTAGGCTATGAAAAACAACCGCCTTTAGCGCTGGCATCGCTGCGTCGTGGCGTGGATATTTATCGAGCCCTTATTGCAGCCGGAGCCGATCCAAACACACGCTTCAATTCACCACCGACAGAGGCCTTGCTGGATCGAGTCACCATTAAGGATCTCAAAAATAGCCTGGAAGATGATCGCGGTGTGACGCCGCTGATCGCCTGCGCCTCCCGTGGCGATGTGGAGGGTGCTGCAGAGTTGCTGAGATCGGGTGCCAGCCCTTCGAAGTGTACCACCCGTTATCATCGTTATCCGATCAACTTTGCCGCTGAGCAGGGCTACCTTTTCCTGATGCGCATCATTTTAGGCCGACAACCAGAGTCGGAACCGGAGATTCTTGTCACCATTGATCTTTCAAAACAGCGCGTCTGGGTGGTCAAAGAGGGTGTCTTGATCGATACCTGCTCTGTCTCTACAGGCCGTGAAGGCTACAACACTCCAGCGGGCCGCTATGTCATCACGGATAAACATCGTGACTGGACCAGCACTCTCTATCATTGCGCCATGCCCTATTTCATGCGCCTGAATTGCAGCGCCATTGGTCTGCATAGTGGCTATGTCACCGGCAGACCTGCTTCACACGGCTGCATCCGCTTGCCCTATGAAAAGGCCAAGAAGTTCTTCGGGATCTGCAATGTCGGAGATGAGGTGCAGATTGTGCACTAAATTTGGACTTCAGTTTTAAGTTTCAGGTTTAAAGTTCCATGACAAAACAGGAAGCAGGGCGGGATACATACACCTAACTTTTTAAACCGCTAATGAACGCTGACGTTGAGGCTTGATCTTCACTTTTCACAAAGAAAACGCTAACTCCAAACTCCAAATGCGAAACCTGCAACCCGACCACGAAAAAGCGTGACCCTTTTCAGAGTCACGCTTGATCAGATTCAGGATCTGGTAGCGTCTTACAGTCCAGCTTCGATCAGCTTCTCTAGCTTCACGATGTCTTTGCC
>JAPLUM010000339.1 GCA_026397605.1 Verrucomicrobiota bacterium
CTCCGGCAGATAGGCAAAGGCCAGTGCGGTGATGGCTGAGCCAAGATTGCCCGCCATGTTCATGGTGCCGCTGACCGCGCCCGCATTGCGACCACCGATGTCGATGCAAAACGACCACGAGGGCGAAAGGGTCATGTCTGCACCGAAAATCGCCAAAGTGAGCCAAAAGACGGCTCCGCCTGCGGTGTCCTGCTGAACACTCATGATCATGCCGATTGCGGCTAGGGCGAAACCGATAACAGCGGGAAGTTTGCGTGAGAGCGAGAGTTTTCCTGAGCGATACAGCGCATCGACCATCCAGCCCGAGAGCACGTTCCCCACGGCTCCACCGAGCAACGGCACCATGGCATAGAGCCCTGCGTCCACGGCATCCAACTGATATTTGCCCTTCACATAAGGATAGAGCCAGGACAGGCTGAAGAAGAAGGTAAAATTGCTACCGAAGTATTGCACCATCATCAGCCATAGATTGCCCGAGCGCAGCATCACGCTGAGCGGCAGCGGATCGGGCTTGGTCGTCGGGCCTGTGTCTTGGCGATTCGCTAGAATGTGATCGAGTTCTTCTTTGGAGATGCCTTTCTGCTGCGCTGGATCATCGCGGAACCAACTCCACCAAAACAGCGCCCAGCCGATGCCAATGACCATGAGAACACCGAAGGTCAGATGCCAGCCACAACGTTGAATGAGCCAGGCGATCAGGGGCATGGCCAAAGCTGCGCCAATGCGCGAGCCGGAAAAGTTGATGCCTTTGACCAGTCCTCGCTCGCCCACTGGAATCCATGAATACACCACCCGGGCCATGCCAGGAAAGGCACCGGCTTCACCCGCCCCAAAAAGAAAACGCACCACTAGCAAGCTAGCAAAGTTCCAGGCCAAGGCCGTGAGTCCGGTGAACACGGACCATGCTGTCACCACCGTGGTCAGCACCAATCGCCCACCAAGCCGATCCGCCAGTGCCCCGCCGGGTGTTTGAAACAACGCATATCCAAACGCAAATGATGCGAGCACCCAGGACCACTGCTCTTTGCTCAGCGCTAGATCAGCGCACACGGCGTCCTTCGCCGTGGAGATGCACGTGCGGTCCACGTAGAGCAGCACAGAGAGCAGGAACGTCGTGGAGACGAGGATGTGACGACGTGCGATCATGAGGCATTTCCAATTTCAAATGGATTGCCCTCAATGGCAAAAGCACGGCAAGGACACCCATCACCTCCTTCAATCTTGAGAGGTGCGGCAATGAAGAAGACCTTCTCTTGTGTCAGCGCATCGAGGTTGGTGAGCCCCTCGACAATGGTTATGTTCGCACCGAGCAGAATCTGGTGAATGAGGGTCAGCTCTTCCATGTTGTTCACGTCAGCCACGGAGGGCGGCTCGACACCGAGCACATTCACCTCATGCGCCACACACCAGCGCGCTAGCTCCTCGGAGATGCGCGGGAAATTGTCTCGATAGTGCTGCGGATTGCCGACATGCTGCGACCAACCAGTGCAAAGCAGTAGCGAATCGCCTGGCTGAAACTTCGCAGCAACATCACCGAGATGCGCCACCGTGATCAGCGTCTTATCCGCGATGCCATCGAGCTTGATGACCCACGTTGGACCCATGCAGCGCTCCAGAGGCGTCACGTCAATCGTTCCTGGCCCCGCAGCGAAATGCGTCTGCGCATCCATGTGCGTTCCAGCGTGCGAGTAGAGATGCAGCGTGCGGGCGTTCCAGCCTTCCTTCTCAACTGTTTTGGCCTGTTCCCAATCGACACCTCGCATCCCGAGGCGCATCGTCATCGTGAGGTCAATGATTCGCTTCATAGGGCGGCAATAATGAGGTCAGTCAGTTCGGAGGTCTTCAGCTTGCCACCCATGTCCGGCGTGCGGTTGGCAGGTTCATTAAAAACGATCTGCACGGCTGATTCAATCATCCGTGCCGCATCGGGTCGCCCGAGCCACTCCAGCATCATGGCGGCGGAAAGAATCGTGGCGGTCGGATTCGCGATGTCTTTGCCCGCGATGTCCGGTGCCGTTCCGTGAGAAGGCTGGAAGATGGCGCAGTCTTCACCAATGTCCCCCGAGGGTGCCATGCCCATGCCGCCCACAAGACCACCCCCAAGATCGCTTAGAATATCGCCAAACATGTTTTCTGTGACGAGCACATCAAAGGCTTGGGGCTTGCGCACCAAGAACAATGCCATCGCATCGACATACACGCGATCTGTCGTCACTTCGGGATACTCCGCGGCGATCTCATCAAAGATGCGTCGCATGAAAACCATTGATGGCAGCACATTGGCCTTGTCCACCAGCGTGCAGTGCTTGCGGCGTTTCATGGCCAGATCAAAAGCGAACCGGATCACTCGCTCACAGCCCTTGCGGGTGAGGAGCATCAGATCCGTCGCCTGCTCGCTATTCAGATCATTCTTCGTCCGTGCCGCAAACAAGCCTTCTGTGTTCTCACGCACGATGACAAAGTCGATCTCGCCCGCCTTGTATCCTTTTAAAGGCGTGTCGTTGCCGTGATAAAGTTTGATGGGTCGTGGTCCGGCATAAAGGTCGAGCCGCTCACGCAAATCGATCTGCGGCGTCATTTCCCGACCATCAGGCCAGCGCACACTTGGCAGACCCATCGCGCCGAGCAGCACGGCATCGGCAGCGCGACAGGCAGCAAAGGCACTCTCTGGCAGTGGATCGCCATTTCGCAGATACTCCGCAGCTCCCACGGCATGTTCGGAAAAGGTGAATGCTAAGTCTGGCAGCTTGGCTTCTAGAGCCCGCAG
>JAPLUM010000366.1 GCA_026397605.1 Verrucomicrobiota bacterium
TTTTCATGACGGTTAGTCTGGCTGGAAACGTGTAGATCTTTACCAGTTCTAAAGTTGTCATCTCGCTTTCCATACTCTTAGGGAGACATTGAAATCCTCAACTATTAAGTAAACCTGATAATCAAATGCCTTGGAAGTTGAAGTTTCATGTTTCCAAAGAGTGTAGAAACGACTGGAATCAAGCTCATTTTTATAAACAGGCCCACGTGATTTTTCCACAAATAAAACTGGATTGAGAACACCATATTCCATAAGTGCATTTTGGGATAATTGAATAATTTCTTCATCTGAAATATTTCTGTTTCCAGCAGGAAATTGGATCGAGAAATCCGGTTTTTCAAAAAAATAGAAAAACCACACAGCCCAGCAAACAATAACGAGAAAAATCAATACGCAATGCTTCATCAGATTAAGGGCCTCCTGGAGTTTCCATACTATCTGGATGGGTATCAGGTAAATCTCTATCGTCTGGATCTTCCCAGTCCGTCCAATCTCTGCAATTCCAAGTACAAGTACCTGCATCTTTGGGGGATTTTGGTGAAGAACAATGATCTGCTTTTACTTTTGGGCAAACTTCTTTTTCTGTGCAATCACCAGTTGGGTCTCCTTCAGGTGGAATGGGATCACCTTTTTTCAGATCATTATTTTGATGTCCATAGCAGCCAGAATTCGGCCCCTGGCAGCAAACATACTTATGATTGGGTAAAAATGAACCCTTCCAGCCACCAACTGGTCTCTCGCACTTCCAAATCTTTACTTTAGCGACAATTTTCTTATCTTCGCAGCACTCTTTTTCGGCATCAAAGTCTACCCCATCACAACATGGATACAGACCTAACAGATCCGTCTTATTAATAGTGTTGTTACGAAGCATACCGTATAAATTCGATCCCCCTTTCTCACCAATCGGATCCTTGCAGGTCCATCGTCCAAGAGCGGGAACATAATACCTGTAGCCATAGTTAACCAATCCACTTTCCACATCCAAAAACTGGCCTTGGAATCCAAAATCCATGGCAGATTCGCTGGTGGTTCTTGAGGTGTAGTCGGGGTTTAGAATGGTGCGGACTCCGAAGGTGCTGTAAGCGTAGCGTTCTTTGACGTCTCCTGCCCCGTCGGAGATAGCGGAGGCGTTGAAGTAGTCCATCAGGATGTAGCGTGTTTCGTTGAGGGCGGTTCCACTCACGGCACGGTCAAGGCGGGCTAGGTCATCACGATGGCGGGCACCCCAGAGGTAACTCATGGTAGGCGTGGTTTCGCTATTCTTCCGCTCTTCGAGCGGACGCCATTCATCATTGTAATAGCTGTGCAGGGTGACTCCGCCGACCACTCGGGTGATCCGGCGGTAAAGGCCGTCGTATTGATAGGTTCCAACCAAGATGCCGTTGTTGCGGACTTGAGTGATGCGACTCCAAGCGTCCCAGGTTAAGTCCAGCTTGCCATTCCAATCTCCACTGGCATCAGGGGAAAGTTGGCGCATGCGGCCTGCACGATCCAAGATCATGACATTGGGGTTGTCTTCAATCTGAGTCAGGCGATTTCCCCGATCATGCACGCGGCTTTGGTCCAGGGTTTCGGTGCCGTTTTGGGCTTGCTGGTATCTCAACCAGTTACCGGTAGGATCATAACCCCAGGTTTCTTCGGCGGCTGGAATGCCGCTGATGACGGTGGCGTTTAGATTCAGGCTGCCGCGGCTGGCGGCGCTGACTTGGCTCAGGCTATCATTCATGACATTTTGTCTCATAACATCAAATGATGACTATCCTTTCGAGATATAAGGCAGAATCCTTTACCCAATCGGCTCCATGGTTCACCCACCAACTCAGGGTGACGTTGCAGAAAGTCATCCACACTTCTGGTCACGCTTTCAATGCGGGTTCCGTTTGGTGGACCCGAGCGGTAATCGTCCACCATGACGATTCCATGCTTCGTCAAATGGGGGGACACGGCTTCGAGATCGAATGTGCAACCTTCATAAGTGTGATCACCATCGATCGTCACGAGATCAATGCCCTCGGGATAACGGGATTGAAAAAAAGCGGCTGTTAAAAGGTCTTTAGACGATGCTTCCAACACATCCCATATCGGAAAACGTTTCTTGAGTTTAGCTGCCATCTTGCGGCCAAAGGGTGCTTTGTAATCCAAATCAATGTCGATGCTGAGCATCCTCGTTAGCTGTGGACTATTGTAGAGAACACAAGCTGCGGAGCGCCCTGTGCAGAAGCCAATTTCAAGTACATTCTTCGGCTGAGTCTTGGCGCAGACCTCGGCATATTTGTCCGCTTGATGATGATTTAAATGACCGCGCCGACACCACAAGTCTGTTTCATAGACCGGCTTCTTGACCTGTATTTGGGGTGGCCTTGATTTCTCCTTCTGACTGCAGATTTTTTGAGAGGATCTTATGTGCCGCAGCAAGTGACGATCTCCCGCTGGTGCCCAACTTTGAATGTCCGCTAAATTCTGTTTATCGATGCGCTCATAAACAGTCACCCACTTATCACCATGAAAGGGTAGGCCTGGTCGGCAGTGTTTTTTGCCATGATAATGAATGATCCGTGTGTCAGGCAGGCCTGGATCATCATAACGACAGGAGCGATTCCAGCGACTGTCCAAAATACCATGGGGGTAGCGGTGCAATAGGATCTGACAGCTAACCTCATCAGGGATGAAATACTCACGTCCTTTGAGGGCTGCTGAATACCATTCTTGAAAGATGAGCGCATTTCTCCGAAAGGCCATGACGCCGACGTTGATCGCAGGACCAAAAGCCTTCGCTGACTCGATGTCATCTGGCAGAATATCCGTCCACTTGTGGATTCGACCTTGAATGATTTTCCCATCCGTCTGCCACTTTCCAAATTGTGCCACACAGAATGATTCACGTTCAGCGGCTTCAAATAGCTCATCCACGGAACCGAGCACCAGAGTATCCGAATCCAGAGCGACGGTAATCTCATAAGGCGTGCCTAAATGTAGCCGTGTCTTTGCTAGAAAAGGCATATTTTTGCCTGGATCTACGCCCGAATCCCAGGGCTTCACCTGAGCCTTGAAGGCTGCGCCGATCTTTTCACACAGCACATGGGACTCATCGCCTTCGGAGAGAATCGTTACAGGCCCCGCATAGTGCTGGCGCAGTGAGGCAAGAGAGACCAGGAGCCGCACGGCACACTTCGTTCCTAGGTTATAATAAACCACACCATGCGTCGCTCTTTGCTCGCTTGGTTGCAGATGCTCTTCCTTCAGCATGTGACGAATTTTAGAAATGCGCAGATGCCGCCAACCGAAGTCCGTCATTTGAATTCGGCGATACAGATTACCAAGCCGCTCAGCACAGTAAAAAAGAAACGTATCTTGCGATGGCACAGGCAAACGTCCGTCTTTAGCTGATACCGCAGCCATCTCCCGCGTCCAATCAGTGCGGGCAAAGAATAGCCAGGAAATGATGCGCTCATGTTTGATCTTTGATGACTTACTGGAGTACGGCAAGTTCAGACGCGGCTTAGACGCCAGCATGGGCACGCCATCAGCCCAATCATCCAGCACGTCCATCACATAGCGCGGACTTGAATAACCCCACGGTGAAGAAATGAAAACTGGCAGTTCGCCTTTCTCATTCGGTTCAAACCACTCGTCTTTGATCCAGTCGTGCTTTTCCGTCGCAACCACATCTGTATCGATTTTTAGATACCACGGTGTCTGCACCTCCCGTGCTGGCACCTGAATGAAACCAGTGAGCATTTTCTCCCTCTGTGTGCGTGCATTTGGCAGGCTCCAAGGCACTAGACGCAGTGCGGGGTGATCACGCAGGAATGTCATCTCATGCGGCTGCACCTGCTCTTCGTCATAAAACACCACACAAGGCATTACCCGTAGTTCCGGCTTATATTGCATCCAGTTAGGCCATACCAAACGCAGCTCCTTGAGATGTTTCGCATCGACTCCCAGGACTAAGGTGATGTCAGCTAGTTTCATAGTTTCAGACCTGGTACAAATCGTCCCGCTTGACTGTGTCGGATCCGGAACACGTCAGGCAACTCGACGGCCTTATTCTTTACCCCCACAGATTCTCGGAACCAGACATCGGCCAAATTCTTTTCAAAAATGGCCTCCCGTGTTGGGCACTGTGCTCTGTCATCGTTGGGTAGATAGCCTTTTTCTCGACAGAACTCACCACGCACGATTTGGATTCCGCCAATCGCACGGTTCATTCGTCGAGGTTCAAACTCTTCGGCATTGGCAGAGACGATTCCCAAATTTTGCGTTGCGCCCTCTATCGTCAGATCTCCCAGCGCATGTTCTCGTTGAGTTAGCACATGCTTTGGGAAAATGAGCGGGCCATCCTTCTCATTGACGGTGACAAGTTTTGTCCAGCACTCCGTCTTGAACCAGTAATCGGCATCACAAAACCAGACCCAGTCAGCTTTTGTTGTCAAAGCCGCTAGGTTGCGCCCGATCGACCTCCGACAAAGACGCAGTACTGGAAGTTCCTGCCAGTTCCATACAACGCCTGGTACCGTTCTTTGAGCAAACCACCTTAATACCGCCGTTGTTTCTGCATCCTCCTCCGTGAAGAAAACCGTGGCAGTGACCTGTGTACCATCAGGAGGCGGCCAAAGCACCAAACTGCTGAGCTGATACCGCAGCAGAGTCGGATAACGAAAACAATGGCTAACCAGTTCAATCTTCATGACACAGCCACCACAGATGCGGTCGGGTCTGGGGTGAGTTCTGGGGGTGGACCTGCAGGCAGTTCAGGACTGCTGGCTGCGGCAAACTCAACGGGTCCCATGCCACTGGGAGTTTCTTTACCTTCGGCTTTCGCCGCCTCAGAGGCTGCTTTTTTTTGCTCCTCCGCTCTAGAGTACATGCCTTCAGTCCGCTCCTGGGTGTGATCCCCGATTTGTGCATGAGATGCCGCCAGCGCGGCCTCGTAAGACAAGATGGGGAAGGCCGTCAGCCGACTTTGCGGGTTGCAGTTAAAGACTTTAAATCCAGCTTTCTTAAACTGCGGCTGCAGCTCCGTAAACCATTGCTGAAGTTTTGCATAGGTATCCATATTCCCCTTGATCGCGTGGGAGGTGCGCCCTTCGTCAAAGTGGTAGCGCTTCGTTTCAGACATCTCAAAATCCACGCCCAGCAAATACACCTGCCGAAAACCCAGCAGATATAAAATGCGCAGTGAGGCCAACAGCACACTGCGC
>JAPLUM010000772.1:0-7823 GCA_026397605.1 Verrucomicrobiota bacterium
TATTAATCGGCGCTGGCGGAATGGACTCTGGCTCGAGACGTGGTTTTTTAACTTTCGCAGGTTTATCTGCATCGGGTTCCTTCGCTTCCGGCAGGGTTAGGCTGGCGAGCCAGCTCTTTTGAGCAGCTGGCTTTTCCTCAAGTTTCGGCTTGTTTGCCGATTCTGCCGCTAACCCTGGAGCCGTTGGTTTCTTAGCAGAGGCAAACCAGGTCCTGCCGCTGCCTGCGGGAGGTGGCGCAGTTTTGGTAGCTTCTGGGGCTTTGATGGCGGATTGTGAAGGCTGGGTCTTGGAGAAATCCGTCTTGGATTCGACCACCGTTACGTTTGCGCTTTCGGGACCAGGCTTGAGTTCTGTTAAGCCAGCGTGGTCTTTAATCTCTACCGGTGTGCCTTCGGGTGTGGCCGAGAAGAACAGAGCGGCCATGGTGCCAGGTAGGCGGATGCAACCGTGAGAAGCTGGGTACCCGGGCAGATAGCCGCGATGCATGCCAATCGGCCCATTGATGCGCATGAAGTGCTGCATGTCAGCGCCGACAAAGGTGGTTCCGGGTGGTTTGGGGTCTTTCCTTACATCTACATCTTCGACGACAATGTTGCCCATCTCATCACAATAGGCGCCATACCAACTAGAGCGATGATCTGGATCTTTTTCCGTAATCTTGTACGATCCAGCACGCGTCGAGTTCCCCTCTTTCCCAGAGGAGATGGGTGAGACCCCGACGGGCTTGCTATCTCTAAACAGAGCCACGCGTTGCTCTTCCAGACTGATGACGATTTTGTGACTACCTTCGCTCGGTCCATGGGACCACCAAGCGCCTTCCGGCAGCGTGTTTTTCACCACCTCTTTTTTTGGCAGCACGCTACAGCTGGCCAGGAAAGTCAAACTGGCTAGGGCCATGGGAAGACGGCAAAGGGACGGGAGATTCGTGAAACGCATAACGAAGTCAGCATCAAAGCGCGAACATGACAAAACGTCGAGCACGCATTTTGCTAATGGCAGCAGTTCTGGTGCCAATCGATGACTTAGACGAGGCTTTCCAGTGTCCGAGCTGCTTGGATCACGCTCCCATTCCAACTGGTGACCACGGGGTAAACCTGGGTCGTGGTGGCTAGGAAGACGCGCCCTGGGACCATGACCTCTGGGGGACGGCGTTTCATGAAACCACGAGTATAGACAGGCTCCACAAAGGGGGCTCTGAAGATGAATTGGGTCTCGATGTCCTCCGTTTTGAGATCGGGAAAAAGCTTTTGCAGCGCGGTAAACCAGGCGCTTTGGATCTCTGCCTCTGGCTGCGCAAAGCGGGGATCGTCGCGGTGCAGATACTTTGTCAAATAGACGACGTGGCGGTTCCCACGGTCGGCTTCATCCGTGAGTGTGGAGGTCTCCACGATGCCATCAAAGGGGTACTCAGGTCCAGGTGTGGCCAGCCAGTAATGCTTGGTCAGAGGCCGTTTCAGGAAGAGCAGGTGATTGATCACGCCCTGGAAGTCAATGCCCCAGTCGGTCCCGGGTGAAGCTGCTTTTAGTCTTGCCCCAGCTGTTTTGGCAAAGACTGGCCAGGGTAGAGTGACGACGAGTTGATCGTAGGTCTCATGGCCAGCATCGGTCATGATGATTGGCGCTCCGGCATCATCCAGATCCACGCTTTGGATCTTCGTATTCATGCGCAGTACGACGCCCAGTGCCTTCAGCTTCTTAGCAAAGGTATCCGTGATGTGTTTGTAGCCACCTCGGACATAGCCTTTCACCTCCCCTTTACTTTCGCCCTTTTCGCGGTTGAAGCGCGTCCAGAACCAAAGCGCGGGCACGTCTGAGTAGCGGTCGCCGAATTTGGCTTCTAGCATGGGCTGCCAAAACTTTTCAAAAGCGCTGCTGCCGGACCATTTCGAGAGCCACTGCGCGGTCGTGATATCGTCCAGTCCGTTGGCAGAGGCGATCCTGCCATAGGCTCCGGTAATGCCTACCCGGATGCGGTCGATGAAGCTCAGCGGAGCGAACTTCAGCAGATCCACGGGCGTGTTCAGTGGAAAAATACGGTTCCCATCGGCATAGGCAAAGGAGGACGGCTTCCAGTAAACGTCATCACGCAGACCGAGTGAATCTAGAAGCGCCAGCAGCGGGCCATCACTTGGGAGCAGACAGTGGTAAAATTTCTCCAAAGTCCTGCCATCATGCTCAAAGAAAGTGCCCAGACCGCCGAGCTGGTCAGAGCCTTCGATCAGAGTCACTGCGTGGCCTTTTTCAGCGAGTCGCAGCGCGCAGGTCAGGCCGGAGATGCCAGCGCCGAGCACGGCGATTCTCTTGGCAGAGGATGAAGCAGACATAGTCGGGTAAAAGACGCGGCTTAGGCTTTGCTACCTGCAACGAGAGCAACTTGGGCGGCGGCGAGCGTTGCTTCGGGTTTCTTATCCCGATACCGATTCACCACGGCTAAGTAGCGCTTCAGGGTGCGCCAAATGCGCAGTTTGCTCACACCTTCCTTCAGGTCATAGCGCAGAGTGTAGGGGATTTCACAGGCGTTTGTGCCAATGGAGCGCAGCTTCAAGAGAATCTCTAACATGCAGACAAAGCCCGTTTCCTCTACCAGCTTCGTTTCCCCATAAACATGGGCCATGCGCTTCAGGATGCTGCTGTGATAGCAGCGAAAGCCCGTGGAGTAATCCCGCACATTTTTGAATGGCACCACCGTCTTCATCAGCAGGAAGCAACCAAGGCTCAGACCTTTGCGGAAAGCGGACAGGCCCATGACCTGACTGCCCGGCTGGTAGCGTGAGGCGATCACGAGCTGCACGTCTTCCTTCTCCAGCCGCTCCACCATTTGCAGCGCGTAAAGCGGATCATGCGTGTTATCGGAGTCCATCACCAGCACGGCATCTGCCACATTCATAGCGGCCTGCAGGCCAGTCTGCATGGCTTTACCCAGTCCACCGTTTACCTCATGCTTGATCAGGCGCAGCGGCATTTCTTTGGCCGCAGCTTCGGCGATCTCCACGGTGCGATCCTTGGATCCATCATCGACCACGATCACTTGGTAGCGGAATTTTTGTCCCGTGAGCGTCTCCCGGATACGGGCCAGCAAATTAGGCAGATCCTTTTCCTCATTGTAGGCAGGGAGGACAATGGCAAGATTGTTAATTTGGACTGGAGTGCTCATGATTGGTTTGGTTTAGGGAGATAGGTCGCTAAAGAATCGTATTGCCGATGTTCATGCCGGACTTTGCCGCATGATCCATCATCGTGCCTGGCAACCAATGCTGGCGCAGGCTGGAAAGTGTGTGGCGCACGAGATCGATCTTCTTTTCAGAAGGGATCTTCATGGCTGGGAAAAAGCTCATCTCAGGCACATCCGTCTCATCCAGGAAGTCTGTCGGGTGCAGCAGCAGAGACGGCCCGACGCCCAACTTTCGGCAGAGAAACATAGCCACTGCCCAGTAAGCACGCGCCAGCGGCATGGAGTACTGGCCCAGGAAAAGCAGATAGCTCAAGTGAATCGGCGTGCGGAAGAGCGGCATCGTCGTCACTGGGATCTCCAGCAATCCTGGCTGGATCTGGTAGGGACTCAGCGCGGAGACTCCGTCTACCAGGGAGCCAAAGAGCTTGGATCGGCGCGCCTTTTCTTCGTCCGGCAGCTTGGACGTCATGAAAAAATAAGCCCTAGCCAGACCGCCGATTACCGTGGGGAAAAGGGAGGCATCATAAATGTAGCCGCGCTTCACCAGCAGACTGCGCACTTCTGGGGATGTGCTGAAGCCGGGACCACGAAAGCCGCGCGGCACTTTGCCGGTGGCTTTATAAATAGAGGTTTCTGCCGACTCGAACTCCGTTTGTAACTCTTTAGCGCTGTAAAGATGCAGCCAAGGCTCATGCATGAAGCTATGGTTGGCGATCTCATGTCCCGCCTCGGGGATGCTGCGTAGCGCGGCACGGTTCTTATCCAGCGCGGCATCTTTTCCCACAATGAAGAAAGTGGCCCTGACGCCCGATCTACGCAGCGTCTCCAGGATACGGGGCACCACTAGGTCGAGGTAGCTGGGAAAGCTTTCCCAGCCCTCACAGCCCTGCGTTTTCATGTAGGCCCATTGGTTGTCGAGGTCGATAGAGATACTGGCGGGGGAATGCGTCACGATGGATGAGGGGGTTATTGAGTAGCAAGACCACCGCATTTTTGATGCCGATCCATGAGGATCTGCGAGATACGATCTGCCGTCAGGCCATCGCCATACACCTTTTCAGCCTTAGCAGCCACCTCAAACCAGCCTTCATCCGCCACCGCTTCCGCCAGAAGCTGAGTCAGTTGCCCTGGGTCCTCCCCCACCAGCCGTGCCACGCCAACATGCACACCCTCAGGTCGTTCTGTATTTTCACGCAGCACCAGGATGGGTTTTCCCAAAGAAGCCGCCTCTTCCTGAATGCCTCCACTGTCTGAAACGATCAGCCAAGCATCCGCCAGCAGATGCACAAAGTCCGCATAACCCATCGGTGCTGTCAGCACGATCTGGTCACAGCCCGCCAGCTCCTTTTCGGCAGCGGCTTTTACATTCGGGTTCGGATGCACGGGAAAAACAATGCAAAGCTCAGGTCGGGCCTCTGCAAAAGCACGCAGGGAGCGTAAATGGGTGCGCATCGCATCGCCGAAATTCTCCCGCCGGTGCGTGGTCAGCAGCACCAGCTTTCTCCCTGCCACTTGGGTACGTAGCCGGGCGATCTCTGCCCCTGGAGTTGTGGTTTTTAAAGTATGCTGCAGCGCGTCCACCACGCTATTGCCGGTCACGTAGATCGTCTCCGCAGAAATCCCCTCTTTGAGTAGAGTATTTCGGTTATACTCCGTCGCAGCGAAGTGGAGTGCCGCTATCTGGGTCACCAACCGGCGATTCATCTCTTCTGGGAACGGGCTCAGCGGATTCCCCGAGCGCAACCCCGCCTCGACATGGCCGACGGGGATCTTCCGGTTGAACGCTGCCAGCGCCCCACCCAGTGCAGAGGCGGTATCCCCCTGAACGATCACATAATCAGGCGTCTCCTTTTCCAGCACTGGGTCCAGTCGCTCCACAATCCGAGCCACCAGTGTATTCAGCCCCTGACCTGGAGACATGGCCACCAGATCGTAATCTGCCTTGATTTGAAAGAGGTCAAACAGAGGCGCTAAAAGGTCCGCATGTTGCCCCGTATTCACCAGAATCGCCACCCCACCCAGCTCCCGCAGTCGGATCACCAGCGGCGCGACCTTGATCATCTCCGGCCGAGTGCCGAGACAAAAAAGAACGCGAACAGGGGTAGAACCACTAGATAAATCCATAATTTTAATACTATATTACTATTTTCAGAACACGCAAGTCTCAAAATAAAAGAATGAAACCGCGCTTCAAGTAACAGCCCTTGGCGCAGAAGTGGCAAGGTGGGCAGGAATTTTGAGGAGCAGGCCCAGAGTAGCGGCTTCTTGCAGACAAACTGTAGAATTGGCTGCATCATGCGACTTGTAGCACTATCGACGCTCAAGTTTGACGCCGTCTTGACTCCATCGTTTTATGAAATCACGCTTTTTCCCTTTGCTCCTGAGCTTTCATCTAGCGCTTTGTCTTCATGCGAGTGATCACATTGATGGGCCCGTGACCACCAAGCATGCGGTAGCTGATTTGACCGATCTTTATGCGTTTCCAAGTCCTGCAAAGCCTGGGCGCTGGACGCTCGTGTTAAATGTTTATCCCATGGCGCTAAACAAGAGCCACTTCTCTTCCAATGTAGAGTATGCCTTTATTTTGCGTGAAGCTGAGGTGGTGAAGGCAGATTCCGGAGAATTGAAAATCCTGACAAACGCGGCCACGGAAAAGACGATCACCTGCCGATTCAATACGCCGCATGATCACGCGAGCCATACATCTACCTGTGATGTGGGGAATGGTGTGAAGCGGACTGTGGTTTTTAATAAGGTAGATGACGGGCCAGATAGCAGCGGTCTGCTTTTCTACACAGGACTGCGGTCAGATCCCTTTTTCTTCAATGCGGGCTGGGCCAGTAAGTGGACACAAAAGGGGCGGTTGAGTGCACCCAAAAATAACAACATAATGGCGAAAGTGAACGTACTAAGTGTAGTCGTGGAGTGTGACATGGAGGCGCTTTTTGGCCATAAAGTGGGGCTACTAGCGCTGGCGGCGCAGTGCTCTGCGCTGGAGTCTGTTTCCGGGAAAAAGACGCCGCTAGATCGGATAGGTCGCCCAGAGGTGACGAACATCATCCTAGCTGCTCGTGGTAAGCAGCGTGATCTTCGTGACGGCTACAACCTTGAGCGCCCGTTTCAGGTCAATCCGCAGAATGCCGTAGCCTATCATGAGAGGATCCTTCAAAACATCGGTTTTTATGATGGCATCGATGGCGTAGTGGACTGGAGCGGGGCGGTGAAGCAGCAATTCGTGGAAATACTGGTGGAGGACTACCTCGTCTTCGACGCCAGAAAAACAAGGCTATCGCAAGCGCAGGTTGGCTATTTCACCATCGAGTCAGATCTTTTGAAGGGGAAACAATCCACAGCACTGGGAGGTAGAAAGCTCACGGATGACTTCATGGACCGCCTTTACACGTTGCTGCTCAATGCAGGCACAGGAAAAAGCGTGTCTGATGGGGTGAGCCAGCCGACACGCCAACTATCGGAGACCTTCCCCTATCTGGCAGTTCCAGACAGGGGGCTCGTAAACTGGATCAAAACGAAACTAGGCCGCATGGCCACAGGCTCACATTGATCCAGTTCCTTCTCCTGAATTCGGGCTACAAGGTCTTCAAGTACTCCACCAGCTGCCAGCGTTGCTCGTCCGTCATTTGGCTGGCTCCGTAGTTGTGA
Organism: Verrucomicrobiota bacterium; assembly: GCA_026397605.1. Taxonomy (GTDB): domain Bacteria; phylum Verrucomicrobiota; class Verrucomicrobiia; order Verrucomicrobiales; family Verrucomicrobiaceae; genus Prosthecobacter. The sequence goes on from JAPLUM010000772.1 coordinate 6,834, forward strand.
CCTTTGTTGGAGTTCCCCTTCCGACGGGTATTAAATTCAAAGGTGTCACTGGATAGCGTTGTCACGGGGCCCACTTTAATCGGGTCAAATTCGCGATGTCCTACGGCAAAAATTTTCGGACGACTTGCTGCTGGCAGCATCAGGTCAAAGAGTGTCGGCACAGAGCCATTATGCAGGAAGGGGCCTGTAGCCCAGATGCCGTCCAGAGGGCGGGCGCGATAAACGAGTGGTGCACTGTCCCCACCTTTTGCACTGACAGCTTCAGTGTCAACTGAGTCATCTTCGTCCGCTTCCTCTTCGACGGGGAGTGGAGCAAGTTCATCGGTATCGCCATACCATTTCAAGCCTTCATCCTTGATGAGTTCTTGATTGATTGTGTTGGATTGCCCGCGTTTACCCTCGACCATGCCGATCAGCACCCGTGCCACTGCATCTGTGACGATGGTGGTGGTGGGCTCTACCTTGGCATACTTGTCTCTGAGGGTGAAAAGCCTGCGTTGGCCGCTAAGCTTGCCGGAGTTCGAACGGCTGTCGCGGATGAGTTCAGCAGCAGTCGCATCGGTTTTTACGCCTTCCTTCACCCCTTGGCTGGTTTTAGTATCTTGCAGAGGCGTCAGCTGGGATTTAAATGAGTCCACGAAATGGTTTAAAATAGGCCAATTGGACAAAGGATTAATCTTCTGATGGCAGCTCGCGCAATGAGTTTTAAAAAGTCGTTCACCTTCTTTTGCCTTCACTTGATCGATCTTCGGCAGCACATCCGTCGGCCATTGAGGTGATTTAAGAGTGTGCAGGGTTTTCTCCAGCTTCTTCAGATTTTTAAAGTGCACACTGGAGGCATAGCCATGCGGCAGTCTCTCGCCGCCCGAGTCGATGGCACCAAACACTCCAACGACTTCACCCACATTCCGGCCCAGTGAACCCAGGGAACCATTGGCAGCATTGCCAGTCCATTGCACAGAGTTTGACTTCACCGTATCCCAGAGAAAC
>JAPLUM010000772.1:7838-28904 GCA_026397605.1 Verrucomicrobiota bacterium
CATAATCTTTGGATTTTACCAGTGCTATAGAGTTATTAAAGATTCGGCCAAAGGCATCCAAGCGCGCAAAGCCATACTTTACTTCACTGTAGTTCACATTGTTATAGCCGATCCGTGCGGCTGTTGTTTCTTTCAGAGCCGTCAACAGAAGCTTCCTCTTCTCTGTATTTCCCGCTTGATCCTTCAGCACCTTCAGGGCAAAGCGATTGAATTTCGCGGTATCGTCTCGCGTTTGCTTGAGTGCGTCTTTAACGTCTTTAATCAGACCATCAATGTCTGCTAGCGTCGGCCCGCCATCGATCAAGAGTCCCTGACCCTGATAACTGATTTGAGACGTGTGACAGGCAGCGCAGGTGAAGCCCATGGAGCGGTTATCGTCGATCAGACCCTTTGGCAGCGTCGATCCCTCATCAGCCACGAATCCGATGGGTAGTCCATCTGGATTTGAGTCAGTCACAGGGCGCGGGATGCAGCGCAACCTTTCAAGATTGGCAGCACTATTGAACGGCTGCTCACTGTCTTTCTGTTCCAGAGCTGTGTAAAAAGCATAAGGCATGAAATGAGAGCCCTGACTGGTGCTGTGGAACCAATCACTCGTGCTTTTTAACCAGCCTTGATTCAGACGCTTGACGGAGGTTACCGGCTGGACGGCCGTCGTTACTGATTGCGCCTTTAAGTCCATGCCGAAGACCGTCGTGGAGGCCAAAGCTACCAGCATAGCTTGTTTTGTTTGAAGAATAATTTTCATGGGAGAATGTAAGCAAATCTAAAATTCAGAACTCAGTCAACCCAAATATAGAAATGCACCTATCGAAGTATTTCAAGGCGTGCTCGTAAGCATGATGTTTCCACAGCTCTTAAACGAGTTAAAACCAAGGATTAGCAGGCGTCATTTCCGTAATAATTACTGAGGGAGGATGCCTGAAATGTTTTATGTCACGTGGATCAAACCAGCATTGTTCGCGTCAGGCAAGTGGTGCTGAGGCCAAGTTAGCCAGGAGACTGGCAGTGCATTCACCGCGCTATCACGTTTTGTGATTTATTGGCAACAGAATGAAGAGCCACTTTCAAAACCCCCAGCAACAAGCCGTTCTGAATGGATGAGGAAGGCATTAAGGTAGGAAAATCAGGCTTCCTGCATTCCTGCTTTCCTCATGATCTCTGGTTTGGGCTCTGGATCCGATGTTTTGCAAAAGGATTGAGCCTGATATGGAACACTCAGCGCGTTGATACCACTTTCTCTAACTTCTATAAATGCGTTTACTTTCCCCAGATTTGCGGCACTGAAGCTGCTCTCGCACGTAGATTCACCGGTCCTCATCCCCCCCCCACAACCGCTATCATGAAAAACACCCTACTCACTCAATCACGAACCACGGGGAGGCTGCGTGCAGCTTTCTCTTTCTGCCGCCACGGGCTCTTGGTCCTCAGTTCACTCGCAGCCATATCGGCGCAGGCTGGGCAGGTTATTGAAACAGTCTTTATTGGCGGCACTTCTGCTTTATCGGTCAATGATTTTGGGATCGCTAGAAGCGTCGCTACCCCACTAACCGCCAACACCGTAATCACGGGAACGGTATGGTCGGGCCCCACGACTGACAAGATCACGTTTACCCTGCCTGCGGATTATAAGATTGATTCTGCAAGTGTCTTCGTGTCGAATTATGTGGCAGCTGGCGGCACCCCTGATACTGGCCCACGTGTTCTCTTCAAAAATGGGAGCATCACGTATGGCTCAGTTGCATTTTCTGGCAACGGAAACAACAGCGTTCAATTTACTTCTCCAGTGCCTGCTGGCCAGTTTGATCTCCAAATTACCGCACCCTCTGGTCTGCAGTCGGTAGGAACGTTTGCAGAATCATTCACCACTAATACTGGCCCTCCCGTGCCAACCGTGACCTACGGCAGCGCCAGCTACGTCATCACGCTGAATATCTCTCCGACCATTGTCACAGTGCCCATCGCTGAACTGGCCGGCAGCTACATCGGGCTGGTGCAGTCCGACAGCAAATTTAAAAGCAGAATCGCCCAGATCGTGAGCGCGACTCCGGTGAAGCCGATCCCGAATGAGGCCCTGGGTGCCCGCCTGGACATGACCGTGAACCCAAATGGTACTGTCACGGGTAAGTTGGTTTACGGCCCGACGCAGGTCGTCTTTAGCTCAATCTTCACTACGAGCACTGTTAATAATGTGCTTGTGGCCCAGCCAAAGCTGGTGATCCCCATCCCCGCCTACAACCGCTCCTTGGTGCTGAACTTCGGCACTGATGAAGAAAATGAGGGCTACATTGAGGGCGCGCTCGTGCAGCAGGGAAATGAATCAGGCGATTATGACCAAAATACCGGTGGCTGGAAAAACACCTGGACGACCACGAAAACGCCGACTCGAGACGTAACCTCCTACAAGACATTTAGCCTCCTCACCAAGAGCAGGGGAGATGCCCCTATTGGAAATGGATTTGGCACGGTGAAAACAGGTGCCACGACTGGCACTTATCAGGTGGCAGGCACCTTGGCCGATGGGGAAAAAATCAACACCAACGGTTTTTACGGTCCCAAGGGTGAGGTGCTCATCTACCAGTATCTTTACGCTACCCGAGGGAAGGGCTCCTTCTCTGGTTCTGCTTATCTGCAGTCCGTCCTGCAAGGACCTCCAAAACAGGAGCTTGTTGACACTGTTGGACCGGTCATTCCGCAGATGAGAGGTATCTTTAGTTGGATCAAACAGCCGTCCCCTCTCACGCAGGTCCGCTCAGGTCCACCGAAAAAATATGGCAGGCCTCCCAGTGGTAGCTCAGTGTCCTCTGATACCCTTTATCCTCGTGGCTTTGATGCCCCCACCTTCCTCAACGGTGCCACTTACACGCCACCTGCGGCGGGTCAGGTGCTGAATGTTGCTGGCAAAAGAGGCAGCAGTATCATTGGAGTGAATACGAGCATTAGCTTCAGCTTTGAATCGAAAACGTCTGAGTATGTAGAGGCCGGTCTTAGCATCACTTCCAGCGTGGCCGCTAGCCCTTCAAATTCAGTTTCCGTGAGAAGCCCGATGCAGGGAAAAAGCATTCCTACTCAAACCTACAGTGGACTGAGCTTCCAGACCTTTGATGTCACGACGGGCTATTTTAAAGGTAGCTACCGTGTAGCGCTCCCACTGCGCCCCGTTACTTTTGAGGGCATGATGGTTTACCTTCCCGGAAATAATTACTATGAAGGCTACGGCTACTATCTCCTTCGTCTTTTTGAGGGTGGTGGCAGTAGTCCCGCACTGGGTCAGCAAAGGGGCAGTGGTAGCGTTTATATCGGCACTGACAATTGATTGTCTTCCCTCTCCCCCAGGAGGCGTGACCTGCGCCTCCTGATTTCTCATTCTCCCTTTCACTCTTCTTTTTCGATTTATGAATCACTCTTTCACTCTCGCTCTCCTTCTCTCCGCTAGCTCTGGCCTCACCGCCATTGCAGGCACCCCTGTGGCCCTTGCCGCGGTCACTCCAGCCCCAGTCTCTGACGCCAGCCTACTGGACACCGTCGGTGCCACGCTGGAAGTAGGCTACGATAGCCGCTACTACCATCGTGGCCTCTGGCTGGCAGATAACATGACCTGGGCAGGCCTGAATGTCCAAGTTCCCCTTTCTGAAAAGCTTACCCTCGGCTTCAGCGCCTTTTACACCAGCACGGTGCAGACACTGATCCCAGATGGCGCAGGCGGTGACGCAGAGCTGAACTTTGCTGAACTGGATCTGAGCACCTCCCTCACCTATGACCTCGGCTTTGCCAAAGCAGGGCTGGTCTATACACATTACGAGTATTTTGACACCTTCTCTGGCAGCACCGGCGGTGCCTCCTGGGGCGACGGCGACGGCGCTGTCCGTGGAGCGAATGAAGTGGGTCTGACCCTGGCCAAGACGGTGGGCCCGGTGAATCTCTATGCCGGATTCTACTACGACTTCACCATCGGCGGTTCCTACTTTGAAGTGGGTGCGGATATGCCCTATAAAGTGACGTCCTGGATGAGCGTGGTGCCCGCCATCAAGATGGGCTACGGTCTGGACTACTACACCAATGGTATGATTCCCGCTGGCTCCCCAGTCAGCGCTCCCTCCAGCGGCTTTACCCACATCCTGCCGTCTCTGTCAGTGCCGATCAAGCTGACCCCGACCGCTTTCTTGACCCCCTACATCGCCTACAACATCTCCCTGGGTGCCCGCCACGGCTTAAACACTCAGGACAGCGAGTTCTTTGGCGGCGTGAAGCTCGGAGTCAGTTTCTAAAGCTCTCAAAGCTTCTGCTGCAATCTGCCATCCCGACTCTTCACGGAGTCGGGATGTTTTGTTTTTGTGACTTATGGCGAATGAGAACTAACTGCCTTTTCCGTGGCACTCATACGTAAACCCTGGATATTTGCGCATCCAGGATACTATGATTTGAAATTTTATCAGATTTCGACGATACAATCTTCTACAATGAAAAACTTCCTACAGGTTGAAACCCGATCCACAGAAAGCCTGAGTTTAGCTTTCTTATTCTGTCGTAACAGCTTTTTGTTTCTCGGTGCAATCATAGCGCTGGCAGCGCAGGCGGGAGAAAATCAGCTATTAGAAACAGTTTTCATGGCTCAAAACAATGTTTTGAGTGTTCCAAACTTTGGAAACCTAGCAACCGTTCAAATACCTTTGACTACTACGACTGTATTTACAGGGAGTGTATCGGGCTACATCGATGGTTATGATCGAGTAGATTTCACTTTGCCATCTGGGTATGAAATCAACTCCGCAGAAATCGTGGTAAGCAATTACACTCCTGCAGATGGCTCCTTTCGCAATGGTTTGCGGATTAATACTGGGAGCTCTGCGAACCAAATAGAATCAAGGATCGACGGGAACAACCGTTATGAACTTCCGTTTGCAGTTAGAGGCAAATCTACCGTAACGATTTCTGCTCCGTCTGGTTCACAATCGTATGGTGATGGAAATGTCACGTTTACCAGAAGAACTGCCGGAAGTGCGTCTTACAGGATTACGCTGAACATCACGATAACAACAAAAGTTTCCGTTGCTGAACTTGCTGGCAACTACATTGGGCTAGTTCGGTCGGATCGTAAACGTCCAAGCAGAATGGCTCAGATAGTGAACCCTTCGTCAAATGTTTCTCCTACAGCCATTCCAAATGAAGCATTGGACGCGCGCCTTGAGATGGCTGTTACGACAACTGGTAGTGTTTCCGGCAAAATGGCTTTTGGGCCAACCGTGATTCCCTTCATAGGAGCCTTTCCAGTTATTGCAGGTAAAGCTCTTCCCGAAATAGTCATTCCGATTCCCGAGTACAACCGCTCTTTAAGTTTGAAGGTTGGCGTTAATACTGACGGCCAATCTTACATGAGTGGAGATCTCACGCAGCGCGGACTCATGATTTATTCCGGTGAAGGCGTTGTTGGTTGGAAAAACACATGGAGCGCCACTAATGAGCCAGGCCCCGAAATCACCTCCTACAAAACCTTTTCGATGCGTAAACCCGGTCACCATTCCATTCACCCCCTGGGATCAAGTTTTGGTTCGGTGAAAGTAGGAGCGGAAGTGGGCACTTATTTGTCGGCAGGCACTTTGGCAGACGGTCAGAAGTTCACCAGTGCCGGCTTCTATGGTCCATCGGGAGATGTGCTCATCTATCAATACCTCTACGCTTCGCTGGGTAAGGGATCATTCAGCGGCACGGCTCAAGTCAATACAGGGCTGGAGGATAGACGTGTTCAAGAAACTACTATCCCAAACAATGTTCCTTCTCTTGAAGGTGAGTTTAGATGGTTTAAGCAACCATCACCTGCGGCAACCAATTTTGCATCTTCTGGCCCGCCCAAGAAATACGGCATGCGCGTTCCTGTTTCAGACACGTTATATCCAGCAGGCTTCGACACGACTTTTAGTATTGACGGTGCCACTTACACACCACCTGCAGCCGGTCAGGTGCTGGATGTGTTCGGGAGCCGCATCGGCAGTGCGATTGGAATCAACAATGACTTCGCTTTTTTAGGATTTCCAAATTCGGTTGCAAGTTTTGGAACTCAACTTCGCATCAGTTCTGCAGGGGTCTCTAGCACAGTCAATTCCATCTCTGCAGTCAGCCCCGGACCCTACGCAGTGAGCTTCATCACTTATAGCCAATTACGATTTCAGATATTTGATACGGCTACAGGTTATTTCAAAGGTAATGTTAGGGCAACGCCACCGCGGCGGACTATTTCCTTTGAGGGTATGTTTGTTTATGATCACGAAACCAGCGGTTATCTGGGCTTTGGTTTCTTTATTGCAAACCAATTTACACACACGGATACGGGGATGCTAATGCGCCCCCAGAGAGGCAGCGGACTAGTGTTTATCCGTTTCACAAAACCGAGTGAATGAAGTGGGTCTGCCCCTGGTCAAGACAGCGAGTTCTTTGGCGGTGTGAAGCTGAGCGTGAGCTTCTAAAGTCTGCGACGAAAATCAAAGATCCCGATTCCGTGAGGAGTCGGGATCTTTTTTTATGGGCCGATTGGTGCAGCTCAATCCTTTGGCGAATAGAGCGCGACGAGGGCGGCACCGATGGCCTGGGAGAGCTCACCCAGGGTGGCTGGTACGAGCTGGAGCTCGGCGCGCTGTTTGGGGAAAAGGTAGGGCAGTGCTGCCTGCCGGATACCGCCGAGGTAACGGTCACGGAACTCGGGCGTGGTGCTGTCAGGGTCCATCAGGCCACCACCGATGACGATGATACCCGGATCCAGAGCCATGGACAAATTAGCCACATGAAGACCGAGCGCACGGGCCTGGATATCAAAAATCTGAAGGGCTAGTGGATCGCCTTTCTGGGCTAGGCCGCGCAGTGATAGGCCTTTATTCTTGGGCGTGTCCGAGCTTTTGGCCAGCGGGTGGTCGGGGAATTTAGGCAGGAAAAAATCCAAGTATTGGGGCAACCCAGAGATGGTGGAGTAGGCCTCAATGCAGCCCCAATCGCGTCCGCAGCCACAGCGGAAGGCAGCCACTTGATCAAGACCATGCCCGAGCAGGTGGCGTGGGATGGGCATGTGCCCGCCTTCCATTCCCGCCAAATGATCCCCTGAAAGAGGCAGGCCATTGGCATCAATGTAGGCTGCACCTAAACCAGAACCAGGAGCCAAGAGAAGGACGCTGGCTTTTGAATCGCCGCGCACGCGGGCAGCCTCTCCGACGCCACCGAAGTCGCCATCGTTCCCAGCGAAAAGCGGAATGCTGCGGCCTGCGGCTTTAGCGATGGCCGCGGAATACTCGGCATGAAAATTCCAACCGGTGAAGCTGTCGGGAAGATTGGAAGATTTATCCAGGACACCGTAGCTCTGGTAAGGTCCAGGCAGGGCCAGACCTGCAGCGGCGACGCGATCCCAAGAGAGACCATTTTCGTCCAGGAAACCCTGCGCGCCCTCGACCCAGCCAGCTACGACGGCGGCCGTGCCGTTTTGGGAGTTGGTGGAGCTTTGGCGCAGGGCACGTGAAACAGGCTCGCCAGAAGCAAACACGCCTCCTGTTTTAGAGGTCGTGGCACCAGAATCGGTGCCGAGGTAGATGTCACGGATGGTGGATGGCATAGACGGCTTTAAATGAGAAGAAATGGGCTTTGGTCGAGCAGAATACGGGATGGCAGTTTTAGGCGAGCTTGGGCAGGCTTTTCACGCGATCCATGCCGCCCCAGGCATCAAAGTGGCTTTTAGCCAGGGTCTCGATCCTGGGAAGGGACTGGCCCTTCTTATTCCCACTGCCGGGAAAGGCGATGTAAAGGATGTCGTCCTCCGTGGTGCCGCCTTTTTTGGGATCATGGTCGATGCCGAGTCGGCGGGCGAGCTCAATGCTGCCTTCGCCGATTTTGTCTTTCGGACCGAGATCGGCAATGATGGCGGGGCTTTCCTGACCCGTGGCACGATTGATGACCCAGGCCATGTCACCGATCATGGCGCGGCCTTTGTCGATATTCGGGACGACGATGAAAGGTATCTTGTTACTGTCGATGTAGCGGGAGGGATTATCCTCGGCCTGACCTGGATTGATCAGGGCGGTGGTGCTGATGTAGTAGCCTGCCCAGGGGCCAGTGGCCTGCACGACGGGGTTGCCATTCTTGGTCACGATGCCCCACCATTTCCACTCACTATGCGGGGCGTGGTCGTTGTCTTTGGGTGGCTCGCCGGCATTCCGGAGGTGGTCGATGCCGATGTCCTTGGGGTGATAGGCATTCGGGGCACCGTCGGCATTGATCATCATGCCGGTCTGGCAGAGGCGGGCATTTTCGCCAGCGCAGCCCCAGAGATTCACAAAGCCTGCTCTGGCGCCAAACTGATGCACGATGGTAGGCGTGGGCCATTTGCCATCGACGGGCTCGATGACGGGAATCGCGCGGCCGATCTCCAGGGTCTGGATGTCGTCCAGCGTGGTTTTGCTCAGGCCTTCATACCAGCCATAGACGCTGTTCGGATTGCCGGTGAAGATGGTCGCGACGGTCTCAATGATGGCATCCCCGTTTTTCTTCCAGTTGCCAGAGGAGCAGTGGATGATGCGGGAGGCGATCTTTTTCCCACCGCTGATGGTGACAGAAATGACGATGGCGATGTGGCCCTGACCGCCAGCGGAGTCTCCATAAACGACAATGCAGCCTGGCTGAGCCTCGCACTCGCTAAAGAAGCCAACTTTGCTGCGGATGTCTTTATGCACGGCGGTGGTCTCGATCCAGCCGCCGTTCTGATTCAGGTAAAAGGGATTCTCAGTCTGGCGGCTGATGCCGAGGCACCAAGCCACGTAACCGCTGCAGTCACACTGGCCGGTGGAATCTGGGCGGACGTTCTGGGGCTTCATGCCGCCTTTGCCGAGCTTGTATTCAGTCTTATGGCCGGAGGCACTGCGGGCGCGGGCTAGGAGTTCGGTGACATTCATGATACGCGGATAGGTTGGTGAGATAACTTGGCTATTAAACGATCCCTCAGCAGATCTGACAAGCTAGGACATGTGAGAGAGGCCACATTAGCGGATCTGTTGGATTACAAAAGCGGCGATTTGCTCAGCTGCCTCAGTTGTGACGGGCCGGTCCTGGGTGGATTCAGGGGGACAAAAATCTGTGCGGTGGGCGATTCGGCCTGCTTTCCAGACCCAGGCGCGTGGATTGTAGGGGCCGACTTTCAGGGGATCACTCCAGGTATGAATGCCGAGAGTGCGGTCATTGACCCCAGCTGAAATGTGCATGGGCCCGCTGTCCACACTGATCACCCAGCGCGCCTGCCGCAGCACCCAGATGAGCTCTGGCAGGCTGGTGCGGTGGCTAAAATCGGTGATGTGGCTGCCTGTGGGCCGAGTTTTCCCCTCGCTGATGCCGACAAGCACGACGGGGTGCGGCGCTAAGTGGTCGCAGAGTTTTTGCAGAGCCTCATCAGAGAGAGATTTTCCTGCGCCACGGGACCACGGATGGACGAGGATGAGGTCATCCCGCTGTGGCCAATCCTTTGGTGCGCTACCCTCAGCTAGTGGAAAGCTGAGCCGGTCCGCTGAGATCGGGATGCCCAAGGCCTGAGGCAGCCTGAGATAACGCTCCACGGCATGGCCAGCGGGATCGACGGGGATGACATGATCATGGAGGAAGCGCGCCCCTTCCCGCGAGTCAGATAGACCCACAATGGGCCGGGAGCCGCTCGCGCGGGCTAGCATGGCGCTACGGAAGAGGCCCTGGAAATCGAGCACGATCTCCGACTGCCCCTGGAGCGGTAGGTTTTCCTGTGCCCAGCGCCGTGCTTTGAAGATGCCGGTCGCCCCCCGAAAGGTCTTGCGCGGGAAAGGGATGACTTCATCCAGCCAAGGCGTGCCCTGAATCAGCGGGCACCATTCCGTGTTGGCCAGCCAGCGCAATTTTAACTCAGGGTAAGCCTGACGAATGGCATGAACGGCAGGCAGCGTGTGGACGATGTCTCCCAGCGAGCTGGGTTTCACGATCAAGGCTGACCGGAAATCCGCGAGAGATGGCAACGCGGCTGCACTCATGGGTCACTTGCCCAATGAGAGGCGATCCGCCAGCAGGGAGGGCAAGCCAGCAGCGCGGATTTTATCCTGCGTCGTCTGAATGTCATACTCCACCCGGCGAATGGAGATGGTCTGAGCCGTCACGTCATAGATGGCATAAGAGGCGCGCCAGTCCCCATCACGCGGCTGGCCGACACTGCCAACATTGACAAAATACTTCACCCCGCGCTGGATCTGCACATCATTGCCACGGGCAGCACGCACGGAATCGTCTTTTTCAAAAATGCGCGGCACATGGGTGTGACCGTAAAAGCAGACCTGAGTGAACTGGTAGCTAAAGCTCGCCATCGCATCAAAGCGGTTCGTGACATAACCCCAGGCACCGGGTGAATAGAGTGTGGAGTGGACCACGGTAAAGTCACGCACCTGACGAACGAGTTTTAGATCACGCAGCCAATCACGCTGCTCTTCACTGAGCTGGGCACGGGTCCAAAGCAGGGCCGCTTGGGCAAGTGGATTGAGTTCTGCTAGATTGCTAAGGCTGGCAGCGCCCTCATCATGATTGCCGCGAACGACAGGGCAACCAAGCTCCCGAACGATCTCTAGGCACTCCGAAGGATTCGCCGCATAGCCGACGATATCTCCCAGGCAGACATAATTGGAACATCCCTGTTCTTGGGCATCCCAAAGCACGGTTTGGAGCGCCTCAAGATTGGCGTGAATGTCTCCAAAGATGGCAAATTTCATCAGGCTAAGTTCGGTTATTTTGATTTAGGGGTCGGCACAATCGAGGAAAGCCGAGGGAAATCAAGCAATTAGGCGATTGGTCAATACTCCAACGAAGGAGAATACCCTTCTAACGCATAGATTGCTGGAAAATTCCGAAGACTGATGCTGTATCCATTTCCCATGAATTCACCCCGCCCCTGGCTGATTGCCGAAACGAATTGGAAACAAGTGCAGGCCACTCGCTATGAAGTAGCCGTCCTACCCTGGGGCGCCACAGAGGCGCATAACTGGCATCTGCCCTATGCGACGGATAGTCTTCAAAATGAAGCCATGGTAGCAGAGTCGGGCCGGATCGCCTGGGAGGCTGGGGCCAAGGTGGCCATTCTGCCAAACATTCCTTTCGGCGTTCAGACAGGGCAACTCGACATCCCCTTTTGCATCAACATGAATCCCAGCACCCAGATGGCCGTTTTAGAGGACATCATCAGCTCGCTGGAAGGCGCGGGTGTGCCGAAATTCGTGCTCTTTAACGGCCACGGCGGCAACGATTTCCGCCAGATCCTGCGTGAGCTTCAGGCTAAGCATCCACGGATTCACCTCAGTGTGGTGAATTGGTTTGGTATGGACGCAGGGAAAGACATTTTCACTGTGGTCGGAGATCACGCCGATGAGCGTGAGACCAGCCTCATCTTGCATCTGCATCCCGAACTCGTTCTACCCAAAGCAGACTGGGGCAGTGGCACGGATAATATTCCGCAGCTTTCGGCCCTTCGCGAAAAATGGGCTTGGGCTCAACGCCCTTGGACCCAAGCCACGAATGACACGGGTTCCGGTGATCCCCAACATTCCACCGCCGAAAAAGGCGCAAAGTATTTCCAACGCCTGACGGAAAAGTTTGCCAGTTACCTCGTCGAGCTGGCCGCAGTGGATACCTCTACGATTTATCAGCGTCCTTGATTCAAGGGCATAAAAAAACACGCACAGTCCGGGAGACCGTGCGTGTTTTAAACCTAGATTGACGTGCCTCCGGTTAAGGGAGGCAATGAATTAGAACTTGAAGCGGAGACCAGCTTGGAGGCCGTAGATGCTGTCAGCATTGTCTTCGGTCAGGCCGATGGTGCCGGTAGCATAGAGGTCCATGTTTGGAGCTACTTCATAGAGAAGGCGGAGGAAACCGGTCCACTCGTCGAGAGCCAGATCATTGCTGTTGTAGGTAGCACCGAGGTGTGTTTCAAACTTGCCGAACTTCGCACGGATGTGTGGAGTCACATAGAGGCCCCAGTCGTTACCAGCGCCAGCGCCCTGAATGTAGCTAGCACCGACTTCTGTGACGAAGTGGATGTTGCCTGTGAGAGGGATGTAGCCACCAACGCCTGCATTGGCTGTCCAGTAGTCGTCATTTTGGCCGAGGGTACGGAACTCACTGAAGGAACCACCAGCTGCAACATAAAGGTTGTTGACGGGTGAATACTCAAGAGCAGCAGCGATGCCGTTGCTACCGGTGCTGAAACCAGCCAGCTGAGCTGAGTTACGCAGGTAACCCAGGGAGGCGTTGCTGTAGGAAATCGAGTCTGGCTCGATGGTTGGAGCGATAACGCCTTTGCCGGAATGGGCAGGGGCGGAGGTGCCAGCTTGGGCGGTCGTAGTGACGACAGCCAGAGCCAGGAGGGCGAGTGTCTTTTTGATCATGGTATGTTTGGGTGGTTTTGGTTGTCTGTCGCAGACCAGTTAGTTCCGGTAAGCTCCAGCTAGCGATGAGTTTATGGGAGTTGTAGCGGGCTGTCAAATACTCAGTCTAAACATCTCGGTAGCAGAATTACCCATGTGCTGAGGGCTAAACGATGCCCTTTTACCAAAATAAACAGATATTTGTAGATGTTTATGCGCGGCTACACCTCTTCATCACCACCATGGCATCCCCCGGCATCAGCATGGCCGTGGGGCTGGGATTGAGATCGGTGCCGCCTTCTTTTCGTAAAATCGCCACGGCTAGCATGCGGCCAGCGGTTTCGGCCTCCACCTCACTCACCCGCCGATGCAGCCAGGGAGAATTCGGGCCGATCTCGATCTCCTCCATGTCTAGCCCTAGCTCAGTGAGATGATGCTCAAACTCGATGCTCGACTTGGTTTTCCCACCGAGCAACTCCCGGGCATTCGGGTGCAGGATCAAATGCGCAATCCGATCTGCCCCGATGTGAGCCGGTAGAACCACACGATTGGCTCCAGCTTGCAGCAGCTTACGCTCGGTGCTCGGCACCTCACCGCGGGCGATGATTTGGATCTGCGGATTCATATTCCGCGCGCTGAGGGTGATGAACACATTGGCGGCATCATTCGGCAGCACGGTGGCCAGCACTCGGGCACGATTGATGCCTGCCGAGCGTAAAACCACCTCATCCGTCGCCTCGCCCTGCATGGTTAACCAGCCGCTTTCCCGAGCTTCAGCCACGCGATCTGCGGCCTGATCCAGAATGACAAAGGGGATGCCCCCCTCCTCCAGCTGTGTGGCGATCATGCGACCGATGCGGCCAAAGCCACAGATGATAGCGTGATTTTTGAGTTTTTCGATTTCGTTTTCCATACGTTTGCCTCCTAGCGCTCGTTGAATTTGGGATTCCGTCAGCCACTGCACCAGCGTGCCCGTGATGAAAATGATACCCGTGCAACCAAGAACAATCAGCGCCATGGTCCAGGCCCGCAACCACGTATCGGTGATCGGCTGCACCTCACCAAAGCCCACGCTAAATGCCGTGATGATCACCATGTAAAAAGAGTCACTCCAGGACCACCCCGCCGCACGATATCCCAGCGTAAACACCGCCATCACCCCACCCACAAAAGCGGCAGCATAGATGACGTTAGCCTTGGGTTGGCGTGAAGGTTTGGGCATGAGGGGTCGGTCAGTGCTGGCAGTAGCCAGTCTTATGCCAGCGTTACTATAGACTTCAGGCAATGGTGCTTCCCCGCCTTGGGATGGATTTTTCGACTTGAAAGAATCTGGACAGCAAGAATGACGGAAATGCTTCGTAAGGGGTGCTACGCTTCATTGTTTCAATCCTTCAGACAAGGCAGCATCCTTTAACTCCTTCATCTTATGTTCCGTATCCCTGGCGCTCTCGGCAAAGACCTGTGTGACAAAGACCTCGGCATGACCCGCCGGGACATCCTGCGTGTGGGCGGTGCTTCCATGATGGGACTGACGCTCAATGGCATGTTCCGTGCTCAGGCTGCCTCAGTCAATTCTGCAGCCGCTGGCCGTGCAGGCTGGGGAAAGGCCAAGCATGTGCTCATGATTTATCTTCAGGGCGGCCCTAGCCATCTGGATCTCTGGGATCCGAAAGAGAATGTACCAGACAAAGTGCGCTCGGCTTTCAAGACGATCCCGACCAAGGTGCCAGGCCACCATTTCACAGAAATCCTGCCTCAGCTGGCCAAGGTGAATGACAAGTTCACCATGATCAATTCCATGAGCTACACGCCCAATGGATTGTTTAATCACACGGCGGCTATCTACCAGATCATGACTGGCTACACGACGGATAAAGTCAGCCCATCTGGCCAGCTAGAGCCGCCGAATGGCAAGGATTACCCGAACTTTGGCAGCAACATCATCCGCCTGAAACCCATGGAAGAGCCCATGCTGCCCTTCGTCATGCTGCCGCGTCCACTTCAGGAATCCAATGTCGTCGGTAAAGGCGGCACCGCCGGGTTCCTGGGCAAGGCTTATGATCCCTACACACTCTATCCTGATGGCGACGACCTCGACATGGGCAAGATGGACCGCATCAAGATCGAAGATCTGCAGCTGCGTCCCGACCTCTTCAGCGTCCGCCTCCAGCGCCGTGCGAAGCTGCGGGATGCCATCAATGATCAGATGCCCACCATCGAAGCAGCAGTGAAAGACATGAGCCTAGATAGCTACTACGATCAGGCCCTGAACCTCATCGCCAGCGGCCGTGCGCGGGATGCTTTTGCGCTGGATCGGGAATCACCCAAGCTGCGTGATCGTTACGGTCGCAACACCTTCGGTCAGAGCTGCATGTTGGCACGCCGTCTCATCGAAGCCGGCACTCGGGTGGTGGAGCTGATCTGGCCCAAAGTGGCCAACTCAGACAACCACTCCTGGGATCACCATGTGGGCCTGACCAAGCGCATGAAGGACCAAAGTGGTCCCATGCTGGATCAAGGACTGAGTGCTCTCTTTGAGGATTTGGATTCTAGTGGATTGCTCGATGAGACACTCGTCGTCGCTCTTGGCGAATTTGGTCGAAGCCCAGAAAAAGGCGTGTCCACCTCTGGTAATGGCAACAGTGCCGATGGCCGTGACCATTGGCCGTACTGCTACACAGCCGTCATCGGTGGTGCAGGCATCAAGCGCGGCTACATCCACGGGAAGTCAGACAAAACTGGCTCCTCCCCAGCGGAAGATCCCGTGCATCCCACCGAGCTCCTGGCCACCATCTACCATGCCGTCGGCATCGACCCAGAGACGATTGTTCATAATCATCTCAATCAGCCACGCGAGCTGGTGAAGGCCAAGCCGGTGACCAAGCTCTTTGCTTAAACTGCTTCTCATCGAGATTGCCAGCTCTGCTTCACTGCTTACGCTGGCATCATGAAAAAGAAACCGCTCAGCCCCGCCGCATCCGCTTATCTCGGAATCGAGGCCGGTGGCACCCGCACCTCCGTCCTGCTCGTCGGGGAAGATAAAGCGACACTTGCTTCCTTTCAGACCGGCCCTGCCGTGCTTTCTCTCATGTCAGATCGTGAGTTACAATGGCATCTGCGGGACATCGCAGACCGCTTACCACAGACACCCTCGGCCATCGGCATCGGCATGGCAGGTGCGCGCAGTGACTCGGACAAAGATCGCCTGCATCGTGTGGCCTCACGCATCTGGCCAGCCGTGCCATGCATGGCCACGAATGATCTGGAAACCGCCCTCGCCGCTGCCCCGCAGAAAAAGCTACCTGGCGTCCGCGTCCTCGTTCTCAGTGGCACTGGTTCCTGCTGCTTTGGTCGTGCCCCAGATGGCCGAACAGCCAAGGTCGGCGGGCGCGGGCACGTCATCGGTGATCGGGCCAGCGCCTGTGACATCGGCCTGCGTGCTCTACGCGCCGTCATGGCTGACTTGGATCACCACGGCAAGCTCGGGCCACTCGGTGCTGCCATTTTAAATGCCCTGCTTTTTAACGAGCCCGAGCAGCTCATTTCCTGGTCCGTTCATGCCGCTAAAACCGAGATCGCCAGTCTGGCCGTGACCGTCTTTGCCACCGCAGCCAAGGGAGACGCACTGTCCAAACGTTTGTTAGCCGAAGCGGCTGCCATGCTGGCCGAAGATGCCTGCGCCTGCGCTCATCAGCTGATCCCGAATGGCCGCGATCCGGTCGAGTTCGTGCTCAATGGCGGCGTCATTTTAAAAAATCCAGCCTTCCAGCAAGATGTCACTCGTCGCCTAAAAAAAGCCTGGCCAGGCGCGCGGGTCACACCTGTGGTGGAGTCGTCCGTCGTCGGTGCTGTGGTGCTCGCGCGCCAAATAGCCTCGGTTCACGGCTCAATGATCTCCGTCCCTCATGAGATTGCTGCCGAGTTGGCACTGCCGGCCGTCATCGCTAGGCCATCCGCGCAGAGCGAAAAAACATCCAGCAAGTCATCACCGAAGTCATCCGCGCCTTTGAAAACGGCGGTCGTCTTTTGTATGCTGGCGCAGGCACCAGTGGCCGCCTCGGCGTTTTGGATGCCAGCGAGATCCCTCCCACCTTCCGCGCACCGCGTGAGCAGGTGCAAGGCATCATCGCAGGAGGCAGACAGGCCATCTGGAGCGCGGTGGAAGGGGCCGAAGATGACGTGCTGGGCGGTGCGCTTGCGATGAAAAATCGCAGCGTCGGTCCAAAAGATGTCGTCATCGGCATCGCCGCAAGTGGCCGCACTCCGTTCGTCTGGGGAGCCATCCGTGAGGCCAAAAAGCGCCGCGCCTTCACCGTGCTGCTCTGCTTTAATCCGGCCATGAAGCTAGCCGCCAAGCGCCTGACCGATTCCTCCTGGCGGCCAGACCTCATCATCACGCCCAACGTCGGGCCCGAGATCCTCACCGGCTCCACCCGCCTGAAATCCGGCACCGCCACTAAACTCGTCCTGAACATGATCACCACCCTAGCCATGACGAAGGTTGGGAAAGTCATCAGCAATCTCATGGTCGATGTGAACCCCTCCAACGTGAAGCTTCGCGACCGCGCCGTCCGCATCATCGCCGAGCTGACAGGTTTCAATCGGGACGAGTCCAAAGCCGCCCTCATCCACAGCGGCTGGATTGTGAAGAAAGCCTACGAGTCTTTGATCAAGAAGTGAGAGATGGACCTTCGAACTCTCCTTCATCAAACCCACTGTGATTCCGATGGTAGAAACAGAAATTCCAGCTAGAAGACGCTTCAAGTGCAACGAGTCCACCCCCCTTCCCGTCTGCGCTTACTGCGGCAGTCCCGAAGCCACGGCCTTGGAGGATCTCTTCATCTGTGATGCCTGCTACATCGCCTGCGGCTCCTGTTGTGCCGGGGATGACGATGGGACTTAAAGCTTCTTCCAAAGATACAGCCACCGTTCACTGACGGCTTTGCCATTGGCGTCTTGGATCTCGCAGGTGAGGTCGATGTCGCGGACGTCGGAGCCGGGTTCTAGGACAAAGAAGGCGCGTAGGACCTGGGGCATGTGGACGGCGGGGTTGCGGCCCATTTCTAGCGGTAGGCTGTCCACATTGGCCATGCTCAGATCGGTGATGTCGGAGTGGATGATTTTGACATCGCCTTTATTGGCGGTGACGACGGCTTTGTAGCCTTTGATGTCGTCCCACTTCATCTCACCGACCTTCTTTTCCGGATGCAGGGGCTTGGCGAAGTCGATGGTGAAAAGCAGCTGTTCAGCGTGCTGCACGGGATTGCCAAAGCGGCTGTCTTTGACGGTGAAGAGGCCGGAGGGCTTTGGATCACGCTGCCAGACGAGGCGATATTTGAAATGGAAGGGTTTACCGACTTCAGGCTTTGGGCTGGGTTCAAAGACGAGGATGATGTTGTCGTTGGTTTCATCTTCCGTCGGCATCTCGATGAGGTGCAGGACGCCTTGATCAAAGCCCTTCACAGGCTCCACACGCACGCTTGGGCGATTGTGATACTGGGCCTCGACGTCCTGATAAGAGGTGAAGGAGCGGTCCCGCTGCACCAGTGACCAGGACTGGGCTTTGTCCAAAGTGAACACGCAGTGGCGAAAGAGGCCTGGTGTCTGGTCGAGTGGACGGAAATGCTTGGCTCCGGTGGAGAGTTCCATCAGCAGGCCGTCGCTATCATGAATCTCGGGACGGAAGTCGTAAGGGCGTGGATGGGTGATCTCGCCATACCAGAACATGCTGGAAAAGGGGGCCAGCCCGAGTTGCTGCACGGGCTGACGCAGAGTGATCTCAGCCTCCACCTCCATGACGGTCTCCACGCCTGGGGTGATGTGAAATTGATAGGCACCCGAGACACTGGGCCCATCCAGCAGCGCCCAGGTGGTCATGCTCTTGGCATCTGCCTCCGGCTTTTTCAGCCAGAACTTTTGGAAGTCTGGGAACTCCTCAGGCACGCCTGGCAGGCCGCTATTCAGCGAAAGACCGCGCGCGGAGAGTCCATAAGGTGCTTTGGCCGGAATACTGCGAAAGTAACTGGCGCCGAGAAAGACTAGGTATTCGTCCATGTAATCGGCAGAGTTCAGCTGCGTGCGTGCGCGCCAGCCTGCGTAACCTGGAGGCGCTGGCACATCGCCTGGGATCTGCTGCTTGCCGTAGTCGAAGAGACTGCGATCAAAGATGAGCGGCTTGGCATCTGAGCCATTGACCTCAAAGAGTTGGACGGACTTTTTAGCCGTCCAACCAGGATGGAAGAAGTCGATGGAGAAAGGTTTCTTTTCTGCCGACCAAAGACCCTGTTCCATCTTAAAACGGATGTCGCGGTGCTGATCGTAGCTGAGGTTCTTCCAGAAATCTGCCAGATCATCTGGTGGTGCGGCATACGGCGCTGCGGCGCGTTCTTTGGCCATGGCGCGGACCGTTTCAAAAGAGAATTCCTCTGCCATAGCGGCGCAGGAATAAAGAAGAGCAGTGGCAGAGAAGAATAAGGCGCGAGTCATGCAGCAAGTGTCGTGAGAGCAGGTGATGCATAGACGATCCCTGCCGTCATGCAATTGCAGTGTTGTCTTGACGCCCGTAGCCCCAGTCCATTAGTCTGGACCTGCATGAAAAAAATCGCCCTCTTCTTCGCTCTGATGCTCACGATCCTGCCGTCAGCTCAGGCCGACTGGACCCTGATCCAAAAAACCACCACCGATGGCAAGGCCGACGAGATGATCATTAAGGTCAAAGGGGACAAAACCCGAGCTGATATTGGCAAGCAGATGAGCATGATCTCAGACGCTGCCTCGGGAGAGATCGTCATGTTCATGCATGAGCAGAAAATGATGATGAAGATGAACGGCGACAGCATGAAAGGCATCATGGCACTGGCCGGCAATCTTCTCGGGAAAGGTGAGCCAGCGGCCAAGCCGGCAGCCACAGGCAAAATGGAAAAAGTGGGCGAGCACGAAGCCGAGATCTACACTTGGTCAGGCAAAATTGGCTCAGGTAAATTCTGGGTAGCCAAGAACTTCGAGCACTTTGCCGAGCTCAACGCCATTCAAGATAAGCTCATGAAAGCCATGGGCAATCCAGCTGCCGCCATGGTCCCATCAAACAGTGATTTCCCTGGCATGATCGTCAAATCTGAAATGTCCGTCATGGGCAAGACCGCCACCAGTGAGCTGGTGTCTGCCAAACAAGATCCTATCGATGACGCCGTATTCACCGCGCCCGAAGGCTATCAGGAAATGAAGATGCCGTCTCTGCCTGGGCAGTAGATCGACCTTTCAAAAAGCGGCACACATGCGTTTGTCGGCGTCTCACACTCCCTGCGGCAGTCTGATCCAAAAACTGGCGCCACCGACGTCTCGATTGTTCACGCCAACCGTGCCACCATGTGCCGTGGCGATGGCGCGAACGAGGCTAAGTCCAAGCCCGATTCCTGGGTGCCTGGAATTGGCAGCGCTACCACGATTGTAGCGCTCCCAGATCATGTGCACCTCTTCAGGGTGGACCCCCGGTCCAGTATCATCCACGCAGATCACAGCCCCAGTGCCTTCCCCATGCCAATGCACGATGATGCCACCGCCTTTGGGTGTGTAAGCCAAAGCGTTGTCTAACAGATTCGCCACCGCCTGAGTCAGTAGTTCACGATCCACATTCAGCATGAGATCCAGACCGGGCACGATGCTGAGTTTCAATCCGCGATCCTCAGCAGCTGGGGTAAACAGATCGACTAGCTTTTCTAAAAGATCACTCACCGGTGTCGCCTGACGGTAAAGACGCAAAGCTCCGTGATCACCACCACGGATGGTCAGAATGGACTGCACCAACTGCGCTGCCCGGTCGATCTCTTCCAAGCTGCGCGCTGCGGCATCTTCAGCCAGCGGATTGTCTGTGTGATTGTGCAGCGCCTCTAGATTTCCGCGAATTCGGGCCAGTGGTGTGCGCAGCTCATGAGCCAGCTGATCATTCGTGGACTGGAGTTCACGAGTGAGACTAAGAATCTGATCCAACCCCGCATTGATCACCGAAGCTAAAGTCTTCAGCTCAGGAATGGCCGTCGGCGCGATGAGTCTGACCTCACCTTCTGGCAAATGCAGACGTTTCGCACTGGCGGTGAAGGCTTTGATCGGGTTAAGCACATCATTCGAATACCAGAGCAGTGGCAGCATGGCCACCAGTCCAGCCATGATTCCAGCTAACCACAAATGATTCTGAATGTTACTGAGGTACCTTTCAGCCTCCACACTGGAGCGGCCAAACCAAAGCGTATTCCCATCATGCAGACGAATAGCTCCAAGGCTCAAATGGTAAGGTGCCTCCTCCAAGGTCATTTCAGATTGATGCGTATCCCCTCGGTTATGAAGCTCTGCAGGTGGCTTTTGTGGCCATGGATACTGCTGCATCGCCTCTGGGATCATCTCAAAAAGGATCTTGCCAGCGTCATCTAAAATGCGCATACCATTGCTGTCAGCATGTTGCCCTGCAGGAAAAACATCTTCAACGCCTTCCACCCCAGTGTGAGTATAAATGGCGGCATACTCCACCAGATCATCCAAGATGATGGCCTGATCAGCACGGCGTAGATCTTGATTCACTGCGGCACGGACAAAGAAAATCGTCAGAGCAATACTGCTCCCAACGATCAGTCCCATGAGCAGCGACAAGCGCCACTGTGACGGCATTTTTTCAGGCCAC
>JAPLUM010000063.1 GCA_026397605.1 Verrucomicrobiota bacterium
GCGGCTGATAGCGGGTGCCCTCACACTCTGGACAGGTCACGAAGAGATCGCTGAGGAACTGCATCTCAATCTTTTCATAACCCGTGCCCCAGCAGCGTTCGCAGCGGCCTTCTCCTGAATTGAAGGAAAAGAATCCGGGCGTGATGCCAAGCGCCTTTGCGTCTTCCGTCTCGGCAAAGAGCTGGCGGATGGCATCAAAGGCACCCACATAAACAGCTGGCGTACTGCGCGGTGTGCGGGCCAGCGGAGACTGATCCACCATGATGATCTGATGCAGCTTTTCATGACCTGTGATGGCTTTCACACGTCCAGGTTCATCTTCACACACTTCCCCACGCAGACGCTGAAGATTCCGAAACAGCACTTCATGAATGAGCGTGCTTTTCCCAGAACCAGACACGCCAGTCACACAGCATAAGACACCGAGAGGAATGTCGATGTCGATGTTTTGCAGGTTGTTTTGACGGGCACCTTTGAGATGCAGCTGATGGGTCTTTTTGATCGGGCGACGCTTGGCAGGCACGAGGATCTTCTTTCTACCCGTGAGGTAGTCAGCGGTCAGTGATCCTTTCAGGTTCTCTAGGCCAGCCAGGTCACCATCATAAACAAGATGACCGCCTTTGTCGCCACGACCAGGACCGATCTCGATCACATTGTCTGCGGCACGCATGACGGCTTCTTCATGCTCCACCACAAGCAGCGTATTGCCTTTATCACGCAGACCTTCCATGACGCCAATCAGCCGTCCAATATCACGCGGATGCAGGCCGATGCTTGGCTCGTCTAAAACGAAGAGCGTATTGACCAGGGATGCGCCTAGGCAGGTGGTGAGATTCACACGCTGAAGCTCGCCACCACTCAGAGTTCGCGTTTGCCGATCCAGATGAATGTAGCCTAGCCCAGCGCGATCCAGGTAGCTCAGGCGGCTGCAGATCTCATCACGCAGCATCTTCGTGGCGCTATCACCTTCTGTGACGCTCCAGCTTTGCAGCAAAGGCAGCAGTTCCACGACCGGCAAATTCCACAGATCAGCGATGGTGCGTCCAGTGATTCGGAAGTTTAGCGGCTGACAAAAATGCGCACATGCATCTTGTAGGAGCGTGCTTCCAGCCATTTGAAGAAGCCTTTGACGCCATACCACTGACCATTGCTGTAGGCACGCTCAGGATCCTTATCTTCACCTTCGATCAACCACTGCTGATCCTTGACGGACATGTCACAGAAGGGTTGAGTCAAAGAAACACCACGCCGCTTGGCTGCGCGCTCCAGATCATCCTGACTCTCACGGTAGGTGGTGCCCGAGAAGGCCTTCACTAGGCCATCACGAATGCTCAGAGATTCATCTGGAATGGCTTTCCGCAGATCCAGCCCGAGAGTACGGCCAAAGCCTTTGCATGTCGGGCAGGCACCGATGGGACTATTGAATGAAAACAATCCAGGTGTCGGCGTTGGCAACAGGATATCACATTCAGCACAGCGCCAGTCGGTGCTGAAAGAATGCAGCTCCGACTTGGAGGTATGCTGATCCGTGTCCAAGAGCACGGTCAACTGTCCTTTACCCAAACGCAAAGAAGCTTCGATCGCTTCACTGAGACGCGCTTTCTGCTTAGCCTCTAGCAGGACGCGATCCTGCACCACAAGAACGATTGCAGGCAACTTCCGCCCTTTCATGGCAGCAGGTTCGTCTGTGCGGATGAGTTCACCATAAATCCAGATCCGCAAATAGCCCTGGCTCTGTAGGAATGGGAAAAAGTCCTCTGTTTTGGTATCTTTCGGAACGGGCACGTTGAAGCAAATCAGAGCCTGTTTAGCTGCGTGAATGGTGAGTAACTCGATCTGGATGCTCTGCGCGGTCTCTGGCCGCACAGGACGATGGCACTCCGGGCAAGTAGCCTCGGCCAGACGCGGAAACAGCATTTTTAGATAATCATTGATCTCCGTGATGGTGCCGACCGTGCTGCGCGTGGAGCGGATGTTATTCACCTGCTCAATGGCAATGGCAGGCGGGATGCCATGGATCGCGTCCACCTTGGGCTTGTCCATGCGCTCAAAGAACTGCCGTGTGTAAGGTGAAAAGGTCTCCACATATCGGCGCTGCCCCTCGGCATAGATGGTATCAAAGGCCAACGATGACTTCCCTGACCCACTGGGCCCCGTGACAACACTGAGCTTCCCGAGTGGCAGATCGAGATCAAAGCCACGCAGGTTGTTTTGCCGAGCACCGCGCACCTGGATGACATCAACAGGAGCAGAAACAGTCTTGGGCTTGGCGGCAGATTTTTTTGGCATGGGAGAGATAGGTTGAAGTTACGCTTCAGCGGTGCAAGTCGCGCTTACACTTTTCAGCCGATTCATTCCGCCGCTGACAGCGCTTGCAGAATGCCTTCCTAGAGATACACAGCGAGATGCCATCCCTTGCCCACGAAAAATTACTCATCGACTGCGGCTATCACAGCGTCGCTGGGATCGATGAAGCTGGTCGCGGACCTCTGGCAGGCCCCGTTTCTGTGGCAGCTGTGATTTTACCCCCAGACTTTGAGCACCCAGTTCTGAACGACTCCAAGAAGCTCACTGAAAAGCAACGCGAACTGCTGTATGAAGAGATCATCGCTGATTCACGCATCCGCTATCATGCAGAGATGATCAGCGTGGAAGAGATCGATCGCGTGAACATCCTGCAAGCCACCTGGATCGGCATGAGAAAATGCGCCCTCGCCCTGAACCCACGGCCTGATGCCGTTTTGATCGATGGCAAACCGGTGCGCGATTTCCCCATCCATCAGGTGGCTTTGGTGAAAGGTGACAGCCTCAGTTATAGTATCGCCGCGGCCAGCATCATCGCCAAAGTGAAGCGTGATCGACTCATGGTTGATCTAGCCAAGCAGTATCCTGGCTATGGCTTTGAAATTCATAAAGGCTACCCCACCCCCAAACACTTGGATGCGCTCAGGAAGCTCGGTGCGTCACCGGTTCATCGGCGCAGCTTTGGTCCTGTATCCCAGCTGGAGTTAGCTTTGTAACTCACGGACTGCGCAGAGACTGCGACCACTGATCCAGCATGGCGCGCATGTTTTCAGGTCCCGAGTCGGGGAAATGCTCGATCAACCACTGAACATCCGACAAAGCCGATGCTTTTTCGCCGATGCGCTGGTTCATCTGCGCGCGAGTCAGCCGCTCCACCATGGATTCTGGATCAATAGCGACCACGAGATTCAAATAAGGCAAAGCCTCTTTCACCTCGGCCTCCTGATCCAACACGCCACTCATGAGATTGCGCAGCATCCGCAGAATGATGTTTCGCTTGGTGGTAGGCTCCAGGAACTCAGGATCAAACTCACCCGTCTCAGTCAGGTCGAGCGCGGCCTGCTCGACGGTGAGTTGCTTCCCCTGATTAAAAACGTCCAGCAATCTCAGCTCACCCTCAGGACCATCTTTGTAACCGACCATAAAACGCCCCGGTAACGGCACCCCATAAACTTGCGGGATTTTTAAGCGCGACGCCATTTCTAGATACAGCACCGCCAGAGTGATCGGTAGTCCTTCACGATCATCCAAGACAGCGCTCATGTAGCTGTTGGATTTGCTCTCATAATCATGCCGACTGCCATGAAAGCCGCCCTCATCAAACAGGTAACGATTCAAGCGCTTCACCGCAGGGACCGTTCCTTTGCTGATATCAGGGTCATTTTTCAGATCATCCACCATCAGGCTGAACTGCTGCATGTATTGGCTTAGGTCCACTTCGACGTCATCATGTCGCGCTAATAGCAACGATGCCCGCAGCAGATCGATCTGATCCTCTGGCTTGGCTAACTCTGCCACAAGATCCCGAGTCACCGTGCGTCGATGCAGGTCTTTTTCCAGCTCTCGGAGTGCAGCTGTTCGCCGCTCCAAATCCCGCCGCTGCTCAATCACCAGAAGACGCGCCGCCACCGGTTCATGGAGCAATTGACTCATGGTCTCCTCACGCGAACTGACACTCTTGTGATACTCATCCAAAGCCTTGTTGAACTTACCAGCCAGAGCAGGTGAGATTGGTTGCTCAGACAAGTCAGTTCCAAGCCGAAAGCCTCGATACTCGGCCTCTGGCGCACGGAATCGGCAGAGCCCCACCTGACCACCACGCAGCGCTGTGTCCTGATGCACGAGGACACGCTGATCATTCACCCAACCCATGATCTGACCCGACTCGACTCGTATCCGCAGATGATTCCACTGATTCGGACGATAGGCCTCCGTGGCGAACTCTGAAAGCACGGTCCATGAATAAACATCGGCACCTTCAAACCGAGTGAAACGCATCTTTCCATTCGAAGGATAGAATCCATAATAGTGATCCTCGTCCTGAGAGCAAAAGACCAGACCAGCAGCACCAGATTCCTCCTCAAGTTTCACACTCACCGCGATTTCATAAGCCTCCGCTGGCAGTTTATTTTTGGACAAACAGAGCGTGCGTCCGCCAAAACCACTGCCCATGGACTTCGATTCAATGACACCCGCATGCTGAGTCCAGCGCGCTCCAAGCAGTGGCTGCCAGAGTTTAGGATTCAGCACACCAATGGTCAACCAACGCGCCATTGGCACAGGGTTTGGCTTTTCGATCATCCGCTTCAATTCATTCACTGGCATGGCAAAACCAAGGTTGGCAGTCA
>JAPLUM010000006.1 GCA_026397605.1 Verrucomicrobiota bacterium
CCTGCGGCAAGGTCTCTGTCTTTTCACGGTAGCGTTCGAGCTCCTTGCGGTAGTCGCTGTCAACACTCCAGGCCACTTGCAGACGCAGCTCTGGGCGGACCATGCGCAGCAATACACGCAGATTATCCTCCAGCGACATGAGCCATGAAGCATCTGTATTTTCAGTGTCTGGCAGCTCGACATTGTAGCCTCTGCCAATACCGCCTCCGCGCTGGAGGCCACGGTAGATGATGAGATCCTCGTCGAGGTAGGAATTGATGAAGCGCGCCATCCTGGAGAGGGTTATTTAAATGGGGTGAGAGTCCTTGCTCTTGGGGTCCTCGATCCAATCGAGGGCGAGCGGCTCCACCTGCTGAGGGGAAAAATAGGAGCCACCCGATGCCTTAATGATCAGCCACTCGCCCAGCTCGATGTCATAGCTGGCGGGCTTTCCCTGCTTCAGGCCAAAGACATAGAGAGAAACAAGGATCAGCGGGATGGAAGCGATGAGAACTGCAAGCGGCATGTTCGCATTCTGTTCACCTGCGAACTTGCGAAAGAGCAGCAGCGACATCGTCAGCGCGCCCATAAAAAAGAGAGCGTTAAAGCCCTCAAATCCAGCGATGCCCTGCTGCACCTCGCGGCCTTCATTGGTTTCGTGGAGGCGTATGCCTTGCTGGTTTTCCATAACACCGTGCTGAGTTCTGGGTGGGTAAGCTGGACAGGATCAGACTTGTGACTGAACCTGCCAGCGCGTGCGGCAGATGCGTTCAAAGCGCATCTGCAATTCATTATTCGATTCGTCAGGCTATGAACCAGTCGGAGTCGTTCCGCCCATGTTGATGCTCTCGATGTCTTCTGAACCACCGGCGCTATTGAACATGACCTTCACGATGATGAAGGACAGGCCACCGATGCCAGCGCCAACGAGACCGTAGAGAACGCGCTCTGTCTGACCCATCATGAACATCACAGCGGCAAAAAGGAGGCCACCAAAGGCAAGCACGAGGCCCACCATGTTGAGGATATTGACGATGCCACTCATTTGACCGGCCAAGTCACCCGTGCCTGTTGCGGCAAGAGGCATGGTGAAGCGGAGGATGTTGGCACCAAAGTTAGCGATAGCGATTGGATTCATAGTGGAGTGCTTTTTGTTTTGAATGTTTGCGCACTCGGAATTCCCGCGTGCTGTCATGGATTAGGCCGTCGCAGCCAGAGATTCATCCGTCGGATCACGCAGCGTACTGGCCACGATGCTGCGCATGATTTCACGGAAACGCTTGCGGAGTCTGGAGATGTTTTGGCGCACGGCATCATGGCTCATGCCAATCCGCGTGGCCAGTTCAGCATCGCTGCCAGAGCCCGCCTGAGTGGGATCAAGGCGCGGACGCAGAAGCTGAAACAAATCCCCTTTACCAGCAGCCGTCTGCTCCGCCTCCAGCGTCATGATGGCTTGTTTGATGATCTCCAGCGCGCAGTGCTTTTGAAAATAAGCTTCTGGCGTGCGGTGATCTGCGGGATCGATGGTGATTTCATCTTCAGCGTGCGAAGCCTCGATAGACAAAAGATCCCGTCCACCACCGCGCTTTTGGGCATTGGCTTGTCGGTGCCAGTGACCGATATGCCGGCCAAAGGCCGTGAGTAGATAGTTGCGCATCTTGCCCAGCTGCTCCTCAGCATTGGCGAAGAGATCCTTATCTAAAACAAAAGCAAAAAATCCCTGCGTCACATCTTCCGCATCCGCTGGGCTGAGCCCCTGATAGCGTGCATACGAATAGATGGGGCGCCAATAGATCCGGCACAGCTCGTCCAGCGCCAGTCGGCTCTGTTTTAGATCACCCTGCTG
>JAPLUM010000131.1 GCA_026397605.1 Verrucomicrobiota bacterium
AGGCACTGTCATGACTCGTGCCATTTCCCCCACGGAGGGCGGTGTGTACAATATCCACGCAAGGGTTGATCATGGGAAGAATGTAGCCGTATTTAGAATAGTTGTGGGGCGAAGGTCTGCTAACGGTTCATACGATCCGAATCAGGAGGAAACAAACGAAGACGTTCGTCTTGGAATTATACGATCCAATCCGGATGATCCTGATCCAGATTATGAGTTGAAATTTCAAGAACCTTTCTCTGCTGCAATATCGGAAACCGATTATCATGGCACTAGAGTTGCCAAAATACAAGCAAACAAAAATATTCTGAATTCCCCAACATATCCGGTGTTTTTTAGTATACCAGAATATGCCCCAGGATACAATGAAGTTTATGAGCACATTGCACATGCATATAACCTTGGTATAAGTGGTTGGCGCACAGAGAGTGTAGCGGTGAGTTACACGCACAGCCCGGAAATAGTGTACCCCGATGATTTAAGTGGTCCACCCCTATACTGGACTGTCCCATACAAGCCTGGCTCTTCCGAGGCTAGCCAATTCATGCCCCTCTTCCCATCTTGGAATTCCGTTCCAGACAGTGAAATTTATACTGATCCAGAATTAGCCGTTGGCGATGTTAAGAGAGCGAGGCTTAGCAAGGTTCGATTCATCGCAAGGGATCCAAGTTCTGGTCAGTTCATCACACTGCCGAAGGGAGCTAAACGCAGCTTCTTGGCAGTTGAAGAATCGGGAGGCAACACCAAAATTCTTAAAGTCGTAGATCTGGAAATACCACCCAACGGCTACTGCTCAGAAGGTATCGGCCTGAATGATGTGAGTGACGAAATCTTCCCTCAATCGACTGCGAAGACTATTCGCCTCAAATCCGTGATGTTATATAGTGACTTGAACAACGACGGAAAGTTAGACACTGAAGATGAGCGTCTATCAGCTGTTCCATATTCTAATCCGGACTCAGGCGTGGCTGCAGGTGGCACAGCGATTGAACAGATCGAAAAAGGCACCGAGTATCTATTTTTTAATGATGAGATTTCCAACGGATCCTGGGACCGAGAAGATTCTACAGCTCCCCCAACTACTCCAGATCCAGCAGATTCTACCAAGCAAATCCCAGTGGGTGATGATGACGCTAAAGAATTCTTTGCTTCTCATTCAATTACGGATGGCCAGGTTTGGTTTACTCACCCAGCCATAGCAGCACTTTCATTTTACAGAGATAAGCAGTGCACCGATAAAATCAATGAGCTGACAGCAGGAGCCAAGATGACACTATCGTCCGGTACTGGTGGAGTATATTGGCCTGGGAAAATTTTCATCAGAGCTGATATCCCAATCTCATTTGATCCGGTCAGCCTCCAATTCGCTGGTGATCTTTCTCTCATGGTCAGCACGGCAAGTACTCCGACACCCACTGTGGCCAAGAAGATGAAGCTCACTGTTCTAAGAGGACTTGGAGCAGAATCTCACCATGCTGCAGCGCTCGATTATATCTTAGAGAACAATTCATACCAAATGAACCGCAGAGTCGATGTATCTGATATTGAGGACACGAGATCAAATTATGCCGTCATTATTGAGGAGAGATCATCTCCAGTTGGAATTAATGCATTTCTTAATGATTATCGAAGCATTACAATGGTCACTGCCGCTGGTTCGCGGTGGGACGATTGTGCCGTGGTAGTAAATGGAACTTATGCGGCAACACCCGCAAGTGTACCTATGCTTGGAGGCACTGGCTATTATGACAAACATCAAGGTGAACTTTATTATGGCGGAACATGGGACACGAGTTGCTCTGTAGTATCAACGTGGTCAGCAGCCCAGTTTTATTGCTGCAGTGAAATCCCCTCTCCAAAAACTGTCTTTGGTGTTGGAGCTCTGAATCCTGCAACGGCGTTGAATGGAACAGCGGGGACCCCTGCAACTAGGATAAATCGGACGGTAAACTGGTCAGCAATTGGGCAAGCTAAACTAAGTCGGGGAGCTGGGTTATTGTTGATTGGTAGCGGCTCTGCAAACAAACTGGATATTTTTCATGACGCACTCTCTCAAGGCGCGATTGCGGCTGAATACCGAGAATTAGATGGTGGATCATCAATTGCACTTTCTGTTCAAATGATAGACAAGAAACATAAAGTTAGAACAGCAGGTGT
>JAPLUM010000410.1 GCA_026397605.1 Verrucomicrobiota bacterium
CCTCCTGCAATTCCAAGATAAGCCGCTTGGGATCGAAGAATTGTGCCAAAAAATATTGGTACCTAAAAGACCCCTACACAGGCGACTCGAACAGCTCAAAGAGAAAGGCTTGATCGTCAAATCCGGCCAGGGAAGAGCCACGGTCTATCAGCTGCCTATAGACACAGCGAGCATTCAAAAAGACCCGGTGCTGCATATCCATTACAAGTCACTTTCTGATCAAGACAATCGTCCAGAGGATGTGCTGCGTGAAGATCCACCTTCGCCAAATACAGACCGCTCAAAGGCTGAAGGCCTGGAACTCAGCCTCGAATCCCTCAACTTGCGCGAATTGATCCGCAGACCCCAGCATTTGAGAAAACCTGTGGGCTATCAGCGCAGCTTCTTGGAAAGCTATATTCCGAATCAGACCTTCTACCTGTCTGAAGAACTCCGCGCAGATCTACGCAACGTGGGACAGTCAGCTCATATGGCTGAGATGCCGCCGGGAACCTATGCACGACAGGTGCTTAGCAGGCTGCTCATTGATCTCTCATGGAACTCTAGCCGCCTTGAGGGAAACACCTTTTCTCTTCTGGAAACGGAGCATTTACTCAGTCTAGGTAAATCTGAAGATCCAAAGCGCTGGCGTGAATCTCAGATGATCCTGAATCACAAAGATGCCATCGAGTTCATAGTCGAGGCCCCGAGTGAGCTGGGTTACAATCGCTACACGTTCCTGAATCTACATGCCATGCTTGCAGACGGCTTGCTGGAAAATTCTGCTTCAGAAGGTCGGTTACGCAGTATTCCAGTTGGCGTGGGTGGAACGGTTTTTCATCCGCTGAATATACCGCAACAGATCGAAGAACATTTTGATACCATTTTAGAAAAGACGGCTCGGATCCATGATCCGCTGGAGCAGAGTTTCTTTTTGATGGTGCACTTACCTTATCTTCAGCCTTTTGAGGACGTAAATAAACGTACTTCTAGGTTGGCGGCGAACCTGCCGCTGATTCAGCAAAATATGTCACCTTTGTCATTCGTCGATGTGCCTGTGAAGGATTACACCGACGGGATTCTCGCGGTGTATGAGCTGAATCGCATCGAGCTACTACAGGATATTTTTGCTTGGGCCTACCGTAGGTCGTCAGCACGGTATGCGGCCATATGCCGCCAGGTCGGTGATCCTGATGCGATCCGTGTCGGTTACCGCGCGGAGATCCGTGAGCTTATCCAGGCTATCGTGACTCAACGACTGACGAAACCACAAGCGGTCAAACACATCCAAGATTGGGCTACTCGAAATGTCGGTAGTGGTGATCGCCCACGCTTTATTCAAACGGTCGAAGAACTTCTGCTGGAGCTAAATGAACGAAACATCGCACGATTCAAGGTTCGCCCCTCAGAATTCCAAGCTTGGTGGCAGATCTGGTCTGGGCAAGCCGCCTAAAGCTCTCAACCTATGCTATCTATTAAGACCTCTTTGAATATGTATTGCTACTTGACGCTTCGCTCATGGCGTTGATTGGTCTGCCCCGACTCTGGGGCTCCTATGATTCGGTGGGAAACGCTTCTCTGGTTTACCAGCTACATTCTTGTATCCGTCGGTTTGTCCGCCTTTGGGGCGCACAAAGTTAAGGTGCTGTACGGTTACTGGCGGCACCGCAAAATGCGCCCCGTGGCTGCCGGCAAGTTTGCGGAGCTGCCTTTTGTGACCATTCAGCTGCCTATTTACAATGAGGCGGATGTCATGGACCCCCTTATCGCCGCAGTTGGTGCGCTGGAGTATCCGAAAGATCGACTGCAAATCCAGTTCCTCGACGATTCGACGGACGAAACGACGGACATCTGCGAGGCCCATGCGGAGAACTTACGGCAGGCAGGATTCGATGTGGAGTATCGGCATCGTCAAAATCGCATTGGCTTTAAAGCAGGTGCCATGGATGCAGGCATGGCTACGGTAAAAGGGGAGTTTATCTGCATTTTTGATGCGGATTTCACTCCTGAATCAGACTATCTTCAGCGAACGATCCACTACTTTACCGATCCGCAGGTGGGGATCGTCCAGGCGCGTTGGGGACACAGAAACCGCACCTTTTCTCTCCTGACTCGACTGCAAGCTATCTTGCTAGATGGTCACTTAATGCTGGAACAAACCTCACGCAGCCGCTGGGGTGAGTTTTGTAACTTCAACGGTACTGCAGGCCTCTGGCGGCGGAGCACCATTGATGATGCCGGCGGCTGGAAGCATGATACGCTGACAGAAGATCTGGATCTGACGTACCGCGCTCAGATAAAGGGTTGGAAGTTTATTTATCTCAATGATCTCGTCGTCTCGGCTGAGCTACCACCAGATATGGATGGCTTCAAATCTCAGCAGCACCGCTGGACGAAGGGCTCCATCCAGGTTTGTAAAAAAATGCTCGGTAGCGTCTGGCGCAGTCAAGCACCTCTGCATACCAAGCTGGAAGCCACAGCTCATCTTGGAGCGAATTTTGCCAATCTGCTAACTCTCGGTTCCCTGGTGCTCATGTATCCCGTGGATTTTTTACCAGTGAACTCTTGGCAAAAAGCGGTGTTCGTAGATCTGCCGGTCTTCTTCTTTGCCACGATCACCGTCATTGCCTTCTACCTCACAGCGCAGGGAGCGCAAAGCCGCTGGGGATGGCTCAAAACGATTCCTTATATCCCGTTTTTTATGGCACTAGGGATCGGGATGTCGATCAACAATGGCAAAGCGGTGATTGAAGCCCTGCTTGGTCAACAGTCTGATTTTGTGCGCACGCCCAAGTATGGAGTCGTGGCTAAAGCGCAGGCTTGCAAAAAATCCTTCCGTTACAAGGCTAGTAAGTCTGTCTGCCTCTGGATCGAGCTGGCTCTGGTAGGTTACTTTGCTTATCTAATCTGGCTAGCCTACGGACGCCACGATTGGGGCTCGCTACCGTTTCTGGGCCTTTTCTTCCTGGGCTTCTTGTATGTGTCGGTGAGTTCTCTCTTCAAGCGCTTCTCCATGAGTTTCTTGAACCCTCCACAGCCGCCAGCAGATGGTCCAGCCCAGCAGAATAATGCCGCGGCTATAGCGTGAGGCTTATTTTTCAGGTGTAATCACCCGTGGTGCGGAATCAAAGCGCGCTGGCACGGGCACTCCAAAGACCATTGGCTGTGCCTGCACCTCACGAACAGCCTCGGGCGCAAGATGATCAAAGAATGCACTGAAACGCAGGCTGCACTGCAAGCGGCGCTGACTGGCATCAATTTTCGGATTGAGCTCAATCACGGACGTCGCATAACGTTGTTCTTTTTTGATGATCTGAACCTGCTCGCGAGCTTCAGCTAGACTCAGGGCAGGATCTTTAATGATGGCAATCAGCCTATCTAGATCAGCGCGTGTAAGATCTCCCCATAACTTGCGCCAATCAGCGGGCTCAACCCGCACGACCTGGACATTGCCCCAATGTTTTTCCTCAGGATTCACCTGCTCCCAAAAACCGACGATTAACAAAAATGGCTCATCGATTTCAAACTGCCGGACAGCATCTCCCAAACCAATGGGTGTGCCGTATTTTGTAGCCTTAGGATTTACGGGGATGTGACCATGCAGCGTATTCTCCTCTGCTGGGATATCCCACTTTTGGGTGTAGTCTTTGGGCTCGTAGCCACCGAAAAAAGTATGCCGGAGCCAACGCTCAAAGAGAAGCCCATGAGACTGCACTTCTCGCGCTTGCATGGCTGAGAAAATGAAGAGCCATGCAGCAGCGAACAGATAACCGACACCCGGTCGCATCACAGCCCCTTCACTTTGGTCTTCACCCGCAGCAGGAACATGTCAGCCGTGATGTAAAGCGTGCCCATGTCATCACCACCCCAGGCACAGTTAGCGGTGGCTTGGCCGGTCAGGATCGAGCCTAAATGCTTACCTTCTTGATTGATGATCAACACGCCACCTGGTCCCGTGGTCCAGATGTTTCCTTGGGTGTCCACCTTCATCCCATCACAGCCGCCTTTGCGCTCGGGCGATTTCAGAGCCTTTGCGGCAAAGAGCACCCGACCCTTTTCGACACTGCCATCCGCTTTCAAATCATAGGCCATCACGCGTGGATCATCCTTATCTGATACCGCGATATAAAGGATACTCTGATCTGGGCTCAAAGCGATGCCGTTCGGCCACTTGATGTCTTCAATGATCAGGCTGACTTTAGCATCGGTCCCGAGCCGATAAACACCATGATATGGCGCATCTGGCTCTGTGCCTTTCTTGAGTCCATAAGGCGGATCGGTAAAGAAAATCGCCCCCTTGGCGTCAATCACCAAGTCGTTGGGACTGTTGAAACGCTTACCTTCAAAATTGTCTGCCAATGAGGTGAAGCTGCCGTCTTTCTCCAGCCGGGCGACGCGTCGCTCACCGTGCTGACAAAGGATCAGATTTCCTGCGGCATCTTTGGCTAGGCCATTGGAGCCCTGCCCATCACAACTCAGGCTTCCGCTTGGCTTCAAGCTAACGGAAGCAGCTACGTCACCCTCTTTCCAGCCAAAGACTGTGTTCTCCGGCACATCCGAGAAGAGAATCTTGTCATCTTTCCACACAGGTCCTTCAGACCAATTGAAGCCTGAAGCCAGCACCTCGATCTTGGCATTCGGGTC
>JAPLUM010000334.1 GCA_026397605.1 Verrucomicrobiota bacterium
TTTTTTTGCCGCGAATCTTTTTGACGGCCAAAAAACCGCGGCGGAACTTGGTAAGTTAGTCGGGAGTAACCGAACTCCGCTGCGCTGAAGTGTGGAAGCGGGAGTAACTTTTGCTAGGAAAAACACCAAGTTAGTCGGGAGTAACCGAACTCCGCTGCGCTGAAGTGTGGAAGCGGGAGTAACTTTTGCTAGGAAAAACACCAAGTTAGTCGGGAGGCTCAATCGAAAATCAACTGAGCCTCTTGCAAAACCTCGGATCCAGAATCCAAACCGGAGATCATAAGGAAGTCAGGAAAGCAGGAAGCCTGATTTTCCAGCCTTCCTCATCAAATTCTTCAGAAAAGCCCGCAACGAGAGTGTTGCAGGGTATTCTAGCCTGCAAGGGGGCGCTGGATGTCGAAAAGACCTGCTTCCCGCCGGAGATCTCTGTGCGGATGAACCTCTGGAAATGCAGACTGGAAAGTCCGCAACACTCTCCCATCAGGAAGCTATTTTCACTTTTTGCATCCTTTTGCAGATTTCTTGAAATCACCGAGCAGAAATGATCATTCATGGAATGCCAGCGCTCTTTTTTGTCGCCTGACACTCTTTTAGCTCAATAAAAATTGATGACCCGACTTCCTCCTCGACTGATCGCCCTCCTCACGATGATAGCGCAAACCTTCGTTACCCGCATGGCTCGCGGAGCGCTTGGGAAAGGCATTTCCGAGATCCAGAAGACGAACGGCGAAGCAGATCCCGCACGCAGCCAATGGTGCCTTCAAAGGCAGTGCGCATCAAAAATGTCACAAGATTAATTTCGGTTAAAATAAATTGCTTATGCATTTATCTGCGACACTAGAAGGTTGCGAATTTACTATCAGTATATAAAAATCTATACAAACTCCAATCTAAGTCGAAGCGAATTATACTCATCTTTTAAATCTTACGCTTACCAATTTATTAAATGACCATCAAAAATCTTACGCTCTCGCTCATTCTTCTGGGATTGTGCTCGATCTCTGCTTTGGGGCAGGTTGAATCACCCGCAGTAGGATTTAGCATTCTTGATCTTTCTGCTGGGGATGGCGAAAATTCTCAACTCACCTTTAAAGCGCCAGGCTATCAATGCGCGATCGTGCACCAAGCCATCTCCACGGCTGTCACCAGCACCAGTTTGGTGGATACCGCCGCTAGTTGGAGAGACGACACCTACAATGGTGCCAATGGACCCCATTATGTGGAAATCGTGAAAGTGGGCACATCTAGCACTCATGCGGCTGTCGGCACACGAAGAGAGATCGTTGACACCGTCGAGTCCAGCCGCAGCCTTCTTTTATCGGCACCTTGGCCCAATGGCGTAACCTCTCCGGTCAACTACCGCATCGTCAAGCACTGGACGATCCGTGAGCTCTTTGGTGCTACCAAAGAAGTGGGGATCGCCAGTTCCATTTCCGGCACCGATCTGGTGGACGCAACCGCTCAGTGGACTGCCGATCAGTTTAATGGTGAAAATGGCCCTCATTTCGTGGAAATCACCAAGGTGGGTGCTTCTTTGACGGACCCACTGGTCGGCACCCGTCGAGAAATTATCGATACAGATGAAGTCACCCGCACAATCACTGCGAATGAGCCTTGGCCGAGCATCACGACAGGCACCGTCACCTATCGCATCGTCAGGCACATGGCTGTCAGGTCTAACACCTCCGGTAACTTGCGCACTGGCAGTCCTCTCAGTGCAGATAGCTTCCAGCTATGGGATGGCGACAATTATGAGACCTACTATTACCAAACCGTCGGCATTGGCGGCATCGGTTGGAGGAAGGCAGGAGATCAATTCACGGATGCAGGTGATACCGTGATCCAAATGGGGCAGGGCATCATTTTCAGACGCGGTGAAACGACTCCGCTTAGCCTGGTGGTTCGTGGTGTTGTGAAGGATGGCGTCACTCCATTGAAAGTAGAGCCCGGGTTCAACTTTTTGGCCAATCCCTATGCATTCCCCATGACCTTAGCATCGAGCGCGCTGCACACGGGTAACACGAATACGGGCATTGCAGCGGGCAGTCTCATCACCGCTGATCAGATTCTCGTCTGGAATGGGGCCTATTACGATACCTCCCAAAACTAAGAGAGCCTTTGGACCACCCTCCACGATTCAAAATCACCACAGCCTTTACGTCATTCTAATTAAATCATGAAATCCGCCATTCAGATACTGATCGGTGCCTACGCGCTCCTCCTCTCCTCATCAGCGACCCAGGCTGCCACCGTCAACTGGTCTGCGGGCATCGACCACGGCTTTAGTTTAGAGGGCGGCACACAACTCCCAGCGGGAAGCCTCGTCCGCCTTGGATATTTTAGAGATCCGACGAGTGGCGTGCAGCTGTCAGACCCTCAAATCCAGGCCCTTGCCGGTAATCCTGCTTTGCTTGATGCCAACTTTGTTCAAGCAGCCACCACCACCATCGGTTCAGGTGTGTCTGGAATGCCGAGTCACTTCACCGCCGTCAGCGGAGTGGATACGGCGGCTCTCGGAATCGTGGGCAAGCAAGCCTACCTCTGGGTACTCAATGCTGGCAGCCTTGCCGGCGCCTCCCAGCAAGCCATCCTCTACTGGGATACGGCCAATGCCACGAATCCAGACGGAACGCCTCTGCGCCCAAGTCTCCGCTGGGCATTTCCCGCCCAAGTGCCGATTCCTGGCACCACGAGCATTGATCTCACCGACTTAACGACGGGCTCAACGGCGCTAGGCACAGGTGCACGTTTGGTTGTGGGTTCTTTCCCCACAGGCACTTCCTCTAACACGGCTGCCCCTAACTTTGGTCTTTCGGTCATCAGCAGTGTCCTCAACATCAACACCGCAGCCGCGCTGCCTACCGCAGTGCGCAACAGTGTTTATAGCCAGACTCTTGCGGCTACTGGCGGTTCTGAGGCTTTAGCGTGGTCCATTAGCGCTGGAACTCTGCCCGATGGCATCGCATTAAATCCTACCACAGGAGAGCTTGCTGGCACTCCCACTACCGTAGGCAGTAGCCAGTTCACTGTTCAAGTTGCTTCGGGCATGCTCATTGCCTCAAAACAGTTCACCGTCCAAGTGACCAATTCTGCCCTTGCCATCCTCACCATGAATTTGGCAGATGCCGTTGTTGATCAAAGCTACAATGTCACACTGACCGCTGACGGAGGCTTAGCCCCTTACACGTGGGCTACTACGATCAATAGTTTACCCCCTGGAATCACTCTGAATGAAAATGGCATCCTGACCGGCAGTGCCACGACCCCAGGTAGTTACACCTTCACGGTCTCTGTCAGCGATCAGTCTAATCAGGCCTTGGAGCGGAGTTTCACCATCGTTTCCAGCTACACGCCGATGATTGAAGGAAACAGCACACTCACGCCGGGCGTCCGCAAGATTCCTTATGCCCGTCTATTTGTCATTCCTGATGGCCGCCCTTATCTCTGGAGCATTACCAATGGAGCCCTTCCAGCAGGATTTAAATTGAGTTCCACGGGGCTTCTCAAAGGCACCAGCTTGGTCGGAGGCACTTATACCTTCACGGTGACAGCAACAGGTTCGGGCACGATTACAGCCTCGCGTCAGTTTAGTCTGACGCTCCTGGAAACCAATGTCGCGCCTACAGTTCAGACTCCAAATTTCCCAGACACCATTGTGGGTGACAACGGCTACAGATACCAAGTCCTCGCCTCTCCGAATCCGTCGAGCATTACGATCACAGGTCTGCCCCCTGGTCTGACTGTGGATAAAACCACTGGCTGGGTCACCGGACGTGCTACCATTCCTGGCACCTTCACTACCGCCATCCGCGCTACCAATGCAGCTGGGTCGAGTCCGGTCCAATATGCCACTGTCCGAGTCAAAGATCTGCCAGTAGGAGCTGTTGGAAGCTTCAATGCCATTGTTGCACCCGTTCAGGAAGTCAATGGGTTGCTCGGAGGCCGCATCGACCTTACGACGACGATCACCGGCACTTACACCCTCACTTTGACTCAAGGTAACGCCGTGCTTCGCCAAATCGGCTCCCTTCGCACCCAACAAGAAAGCCTGAGTCCGCGTATCATCGCGAGCATTGGCAATCTCCGGATCAATCTGATTCTGGACGCTCTCAATAATAACCTCGTAGGCACAATCTCAGCCATGACAGCTAACGGTAGTCTGATCCCTGCGAATGTCACAGGCTGGCGCCAGACTTGGAATGCGATCAACCCCTCTAGCGATCAAACCGGCTACTACAGTGCTGGCATCAATCTGACTTCAAATATCGACATCGAGACCGTGCCTCAAGGCGCAGGCTGGATCAATGCACGGGTGGGCTCTCTAGGTCTGGTCTCCATCGCTGGACGCACAGCATCAGGAGATGTCATCACCACTTCCAGCATTGTGGCCAACAATAATCGCGTTCTCTTTCACAATCGCCTCAATCTGAACTTTGGCATTATGCAGGGGATTCTGAACCTCCGGGTCAGCCCCAATGGTTTCGAGTCAAACACCTTAGCCGGCCGCCTTACCTGGAGGAAGTCCACTCACATTACCAAGACTTACCCAACCTCATTTGGCCCACTTACACTTGCAGTGTCTGGCGGCTACCTGTCCTCTCTACATAACTTGGCTCAACCCTGGGCCCGCATAGCTGGACTTCCTGCCCCAGGCGCTCCCACAAGCCTTATCTTTACCAAAGGCGGTCTGGCAGGTGCCAGCATGAATCCCAACATCACGCCTTTCACCTCCACTAGTTCTTTCAATACCGGAAGCCAGAATCACCTTTACGTTGCTAATCTACCAGCCCCAGGCAGCACCCAGAACCTTGCTCGGACCAGCCTCAGCATCAGTCCGCGCACGGGAGCTGTCAGTGGTAGCTTCACGCTGATCGATGGCACCAAAAGACGCGAGGCGAAATACACGGGCATTATCGTCCGCACCCCAGACGGCACGTTAAAGGCAGAGGGCCATTTCCTCCTGCCAAAACTTCTCCAGTTCGGAGAGGCAGGCCCTCCACAAATACTCTCTGGCAAGGTTGTTCTCAGCCAGCCTCAGGTTCAGCCCTAGCTTTTAGCTCCTCCTAGCAGCCTATGACAGCGCTCTTTCGTCTTCTTGGCCTTGTGGCCATCCTCTGTTCTCTCACGCCTACACTCCAGGCCCAATGGAGCACAGAGACTTACACGCTCAAGCCCGGCTGGAATGCCATTTGGCTGCCGCTGGATGTCAACCACGTCACGATGCAACAGATCCTGCCGCCGCAGGTAACTCGTGTTCACATGTGGACGAATAGCAAGTCAGGCATGTTGACCCCCAATCCCTTTGCCGATCCCGTGCCAGTTTCCTTGCAATGGGAAAAGTGGAGCAAAGACCCCACAGAGAAAACCACCTTCAGCGAGCTTCTTCCAAACTGCGCTTACCTCATCGAGCTGGATGGCACAGAAAACGTCACTTGGAATGTCACCGGCAAGCCCCAGCCGCCTGATTATGCCTGGAGTAGCGATGGCACCAACCTCATCGGCTTCCCCCTGCTCGCTGAGGGCCTGCCAGCAAACCGCATGGTCAATCGTGTCTTTGAGCTCGACAGCGTCCTCTTAGATGCGGGCCCATGCCGTGCGGGTGAAAAGCGCCGTCAAGTCGGGTAACATCACTGTCACCTTATCGCCACTGAATTCTGCCACTCCACCGAGTGGTCAAGCAGCCATCACCGGGCAGGTCCCGCTTCGCGTCCGTGGCGCGCTCAGTCTTACCACGGGGCTCTACGCCATGACGCCAGTGACCCCCACGACTCCGGTGCGCGTTGTCCTGGCGCCAGGAGAGGAAAAGGAGATAATCTTCGCTCTCGACCGTGCTGCCGTCACTGGCCCCTTCTACGCCAGCACCCTTCGTGTCACAGATTCCCTCGGCGTCTCAGACATACGAATCCCCGTCGCCGCCAAGCCAACCCCTAAGCAGGGTCTTTGGGTGGGCAGCGCCGTTATTAACCGTGTGGATAACATCGACCCCATCGCTTTCCAGGGCACCATCTCAAACACCGCCAATCCCGCAGCCGGAGCCACTACTGGCATTGGCGACATCCTGACCGTCACCAAAGTGGATCGTGGCACCCTCATCGGTGGAGACCCTCTCGCCTACAGCCGAGTTTTTGGACAAAACGTCAATCCAGGCACACTCATTGTCAGCCAGCTCACGCAAGCCGTAGGAGCAGCTCCTGGCAAAGAAGGCACCTATCGCGTCAGCATTGCCCAAAAGGTCAGTAATCCCCTCAAGCGGACCAACATGACTCTCTATCGTGTCACCGCACAGGGCACTCCTGATTCCTTTACCCAGAAGCTCATCCTGCACAGCTCCAACGATGGCACCCTTCGTCTTCTCCAGCGTGCTGTCGGCGGCACTATTAATGACGTAAGCGCCGTCGGGGTGGACGAGAGCGCCTTCCCGAAAGCCTCGGGGGGGAAGCCTGAGTTCCGCACCTCCTCCTCCAACTTCCCCGCCAAGCTCGTCCAAGTAGGGAC
>JAPLUM010000784.1 GCA_026397605.1 Verrucomicrobiota bacterium
GAGGCACCCTCTCTCGTTAGCTCGGTTGAGCTGGATGAAGTGCGCACTCATCGTTTGTTGGGCATTCCGACACTCACTGCTGCGGATGCACATGGTATTTTAGAAAAGCTGGGCCTTATCAAGCAATCGGCCAGCACCGAAAAAAGTCTCTGGACCATCCCGAGCTATCGTCTCGACCTTCAGCGCAGTGTGGACCTCGTGGAGGAGGTCGCTCGCGTGATCGGACTGGATCGCGTGCCCTCGAAATTCAGCGCCACCTTTGCCTCTGGCGATGCGACCGATCGCCAATACGATCACGCCATGCAGCTGCGCCAGGCACTGGTGAATCGAGGCTTCAAT
This sequence comes from Verrucomicrobiota bacterium, assembly GCA_026397605.1. Lineage (GTDB taxonomy): Bacteria > Verrucomicrobiota > Verrucomicrobiia > Verrucomicrobiales > Verrucomicrobiaceae > Prosthecobacter. Next base: position 340 of record JAPLUM010000784.1, read on the forward strand.
GAAGCCCAGACTCTACGTCTGATCTCGACCCCGCAGATCGAGGATGCTCTTGGCAATCCACTGGCTCAAGCTGGCGCAGCGATGCTGAAGAATCCGCTGAGCGAAGATCTGACGGCACTACGCCCGAGTCTGATTCCAGGTTTGATTGCCAGTGCTGCGCTGAACATTCGTCAAGGCCCCTCCCGTCTCCGCTTGTTTGAAGTAGGTCGCGTTTTCCTGAAAATGCCCAACGGCATGGTGCGTGAAGAAGAGCGTCTCGCTATTTTGCTAAGCGGACCGGTTTCACCAAGTTCATGGCATGGTCGTGTCACGGCAGCTGCGGATGTCTATGATCTGCGCGGCGTGGTGGAGTCGCTTCCCGGCGTCGCTGGATTGGAAACGAAGGCGCTGAAAGACAACGGCACCTTCCTTCTTCACAGTGAGCTGAAAGTAGGCAATCGAGTGCTTGGCTGGATCGCTCAGTTGCATCCAGCTCGTGCTCGTCAGATCGATGCGCGTCAGCCGGTGTATGTGGTTGAGTTGTTGCTGAGCGCCCTTCGTCAGGGTAGCGCTGGTCCTGCCAAATTCACGGATCTGCCTCGTTTCCCTGGAATGACGCGCGACGTGGCTTTCGAGCTGCCTGCGGACGTGACTCATGCTAAAGTCAGTGCCTTTTTCGCAGGCATCAAAGAGCCGCTTCTCATCAAGTCTGAGCTTTTCGACGTCTTTGCCGATCCCACTGGTGCAAAGCTGGCTGTTGACCGCAAATCGACTGCCTGGACCCTCACCTACCGTAATAACGAGCGCACCTTAGAAACCGCCGAAGTCGAAGCCGCCCACGCCCGTATCTTGGCCGCTCTGCAAAAAGCGTTGCCAGTAACGGTGAGGTGAAAGGTCGAGAAATAAGCCAATGGCTCAGACTCTCACTCGACAGTCGTGATGATTCATGATGGTATGCGGGATATGAAGATCGACTCACCACGCCTCCTGCCGCTGGCCGTATTTACGGCTCTGTACATGATTGCTGCCGTAGCTGGCTCGATGATGCAGGGGAACAAGGAGTTCATTTTTTACATCGTCGTCATGTTAGTGCTGATCGCAGCGGTGACTTTTGTGCATAAGGCCGTGTGTTTATCTTCTGCGTTGCTTTGGGCACTTTCGTTCTGGGGGCTGCTGCATATGGCCGGTGGTCTAGTGCCATTGCCGACTGGCTGGCCCTACAATGGCGATCAGGCAGTGCTCTACAGCTGGTGGATTATCCCCCAAAAACTTAAATATGATCAAATCGTCCATGCCTATGGATTTGGCACCACGACTTGGGTTTGCTGGCATGCGTTAAAATCGATCGTTCATAGAGTGGGTGGTCCCCAGCTCAAGCCGACCTTTGGATTGCTTGTTTTGAGTGCCGCAGCAGGTGCGGGGTTTGGGGCGCTCAATGAGGTGGTGGAGTTCATCGCTGTGCTGACGATTCCAAATACGAATGTCGGCGGTTACGAAAATACGGGATGGGATCTCATCGCCAATTTGGTCGGTGCCTCGACGGCGGCGCTGATGATTCGATTCAGTGCGAAGTCTTGATCCTAAATCCAAGTTTAAAGTTTCAAGTTATGCGTTCCAAGTTCTCTGAATCAGGGCTTTACAGAGCTACGTTGGCACACTCAAAAAGTGTCGGGTGCGCCAGTCGCAAGTCGTTGGTTTTTATGTCATGAAACTAGAAACAGGTTTTTAGCTTGATGGATGAGCGCATGTGGGGTTTCAAATGAGCGGATGCATTGGCGTTTCTGTCGGCCAAGTTGCAAACAAGATAGCTGGATGTGTGGATCGGTGTGTTCTGTATGTTTGCACCGGAGAAGGTTACAGCTAGGTTTTGACTATGTCTGACACACCTGCCCGCTTTATCCAGATCGACGATGCTGCCCGCGAAACCAATCCGTGGACGAATAACGAGTGGCTGTGCCGCCCAGATCTGGTGGAGGCGGACAAGCTGCTCCTTGTTCGGGCCAACATGGACCCGAAGCATTGTCATCCATTTCACTTTCACCCACATCGGGAAGAGATCATCTATGTCATCTATGGTCGCGCCGAGCAGTGGGTGGGTCAGGAGAAGCGCATTCTCAAAGCCGGCGAAATGGCGCATATCCCAGCAGGAGTGATCCATGCGACTTACAATCCACACCATGAGCCGCTGGTCTTTTTGGCCATTTTATCTCCAGCCAAACTGCCAGAGAATCTCGCCGAAATCCCAGATCCGCAGGACGTCTCCGCTCAGGAGCCCTGGGCAAGTCTGCGTGCGGGATTGGCAGAGTGCCAGACGCTGGCATAGAAGAAGTTAACCTAAAATCGGGTCTCAAGTTTCAGGCTTCAAGTTACAAGTTCTCAGAATCAGGTCGTTACGAGGCTTTGTCAGAACACTCTAATACTATGGGATACTTCGGTCGCAATGCTTCATACTTCACGGCTTGAATCCTGAAACTTTAAACATGAAACTGGTTTTTAGGGTTAACGTTTGTTTACCATTGTATGTGAAAGCTAGGCGGATGATGATCCGTCGTTAATACCTCTATGAAAATCCTGCTCACCCTCACTACCCTACTCCTGCTTATGACCACCGCCCCTGCTGCTGATGCGCCTTACCGCCACGTTGTGCTATTTAAATTCAAAGACTCCGCCACCTCCGAACAGGTGCAGGGTGTGGAGCAGGCTTTCATCGAGCTGGCCAAGAAGGTGGATACCGTCAAGGGCTTCGAATGGGGAACCAACGTCAGTCCTGAAGGAAAGAATGACGGGTTCACCCACTGTTTCTTCGTGACCTTTGCCGACAAAGCAGGACTGGATGTGTATCTACCACACCCAGCCCATACTGAATTTGTCAACGTTTTGAAGCCGACCTTGGATAAGGTCTGCGTCTTCGATTACGTTGCTAAATAAGAGTTCACTTCCGCACTTCGTTCACGAACTCTTCCATAAGGTCCATGGCCTTCACGATCAGGTCAGGGGCCGTGGCGTAGCAGCAGCGGACAAAGCCTTCTCCGGCAGCGCCAAAGGCGTTTCCGGGGACAACTGCGACACTCTTTTTCTCGAGCAGACCGAGTGCAAATTCTTTGCTGGTCAGACCTGTGCTGCGGATCTCTGGGAAGGCGTAGAAAGCGCCTCCTGGATTGAAGCAGTGCAGACCCATGCCATTGAGGCGGCTAACGATGATGTTCCGCCGCATTTCGTAGCTTTGACGCATCTCTTCATAGGCTGAGGCTCCCATTTTCAGAGCTTCAATGCCAGCGATCTGGCTCATGATCGGAGCACAGAGCATGCAGTATTGATGCACCTTCATCATGGCCTCACGCAGAGGTGCTGGCGCACAGGCATAACCGAGACGCCAGCCGGTCATGGCAAAGGCTTTGCTGAACCCGTGCAGCAGCACGGTGCGCTCTCTCATGCCGGGATACTCGACGATGCTTTTATGCTGACGATTGTCGTAAAGCAGCTCGCAGTAAATTTCATCCGTGAAGACAAAGAGATCATGCTTCACCGCCAGTGCGGCTATCTTTTCCAGCTCCTCCGGTGGCATGATGCCGCCTGTAGGATTGGTGGGGAAATTCAGCGCAATGATCTTTGTTTTTGGCGTGATTGCTTTCTCCACATCGGCTGCCATCAGGGCAAACTGATTCTCCTCACGCGTCTCCACGACCACGGGCACGCCGTAGGCCATCTTGATGCTTGGGGAATAGGAGACGTAGCAGGGCTCATGATAAATGACCTCATCTCCAGGATTCAAGACAGCACGGAAGGCGATGTCCAGAGCTTCAGAGACGCCGACCGTGACCAGGATCTCTGTTTTGGGATCATAGGTCACACGGAATTGCTTCTCCACATACTCACTGATGAGGATGCGCAGAGCTTCCAGGCCGAGGTTTGAGGTGTAGCTGGTCTGGCCCTTTTCCAGGGAGCGAATCACCGCTTCACGGATAGGCCAAGGCGTCGATTTATCGGGCTCACCGACACCGAGGGAGATGACGTCTGAGCGGCCAATGACCAGCTCGAAGAAGTCGCGGATACCAGAGCGTGGAAGGTCGCGGATCTGGGTGCAGAGTTTGTTATCGTAGTCCATGTGGTTGGGCAAAGACAGGGCTCAGGGACTAGGGACTGACTGGCAGACGTTCTTCGTCAGCCGTGGCATTGACCAGGAATCCGGCCTGTTTATAGGCCTTCAGCTGGAAGTGTGTGGCTGTCGAAAGCACGCCACCGAGAGTGCTGAGCTTTTCAGCGATGAAGTTTGCCACATCTAGCAGGTCTTTACCCTCGACTAAAATAGCCAGGTCATAACCGCCACTCATGAGAAAGCACTCACGCACTTGGTCAAATTTGGCAATGCGTTTGGCCAGCCGATCAAAGCCACCTTCACGCTCAGGAGTGATGCGCACTTCAACGAGCGCCGTGACGCCCTTTTGTCCTGCTTTTTGGCGATCCACCACCGCATTGTAACCCAGAATTGTTCCATCCGCCTCCGCCGCTGCGACACGCTGACGAACGTCGTCTTCTGAAAGGCTAAGGATACCAGCCAGCTCTGCCGTAGAGCGGTTGGAATTGAGGGTGAGGAGTTGAATCAGTGGATCCATGGGGATCCTAGTTTAAGCACGATTCTGAAAACACGCACGTTTTTGTTCACAGCCGCTGCACGCTTTAGCTTCCAGTGCTGCCGAAAGACCAAGGAAAGTGGAACAGGATTGCATCCTGTTCGCGCCGAAGTCCTCGATGAGCGGAGTTTAAAAGGCCTCCATACCACCCCATTCAACGACGTTCGCGGCAATGGGATAGGTTTTCCCAAGCTTTTGCCATTTGAGATCCCAACTCTCTTTTTTGAAGGTGTCTATGTTGGACTGGGTATTCCATTTTTTTGCCAGAAAAGAGAATTTCACCCCTCGCTGAAGGTAGGCAAAAAGATGACGGGCAAAAATATCTTGATTGAAGCCATGAGCTGAAAGGTAACGTCAAAATTAGGCATTGGGGGATTGTTCATGTGATGCGGAACAAGGATTCCTTCTGACCGAAACCAATATAATGAAGCCCACCAGCGCCAATACGATTCCTGCGGTGATGAACCCATAATAAGTGTGTCCAGTGCCCATCTCTCGAATCTGGCGAATGACAAAGAGGCCGCTGAACGTCCAACCGATGAACGCGAGACCGGCACCAACCACCTTGAGTGGGGATTTATTACTCTTGGGTTGTATTGTCATTGTGTTTGAAGTGATTCGGTTGAGTTGAAATTTAGCGCTTGGAAAGCGAAGGCCTTTAACCTTTTTCTGCCTCACGTCGAGGTGTTGCCATGCACGTCTTGTTCGGTTTCTTCGTTCGTGACTAGCTCCTCGGAATGCCTAATATCCGAACATTCTATCAGGAAGGTAGCATCGCTCTCGAACAGCAATTCGTGAATCAGGAGGCCGTCGTGTCCGAGTCGGATCTCGTGGGTAAAAAGGTCACCGTGTGCTGTGTGATCGAATCTCTGCTCACCGTAATGAGGAGGGGCGCTAAACGTGTAAAGAGTCACACCGCTGTAGTGAAGATGAATCCGCCTGTCATGAAATGGTCCGAGCAAACTTATAGAGACCTCCATTCTGCGAATCTCCTTACGCTCGCCACTGGCAACTTCACGAACAGTCAATGACTCAAGCCACGAATCATGGAGTGAACTGTGAGAGCTCAGGTCGAAATAGCGTGAATCCGAAGCGAAGCAATGAACATGCTCTGGAATCACACCCCGGATGGTTGCGAGGTAGGCGGAGTAACGCGTGAAGTCGATGCCCTTGGTCTCCGAGTTGATGATGTGCTCCATGTCTTAGTTTATTTACCGAACAGTCTAATTAGTGTGATTCAATATCAGCCGCGCCGATATTTTGGGGTTCAATTGCTTCACAGAATGACGATTTGAGTCTTTAAAGTCAATGGTTCGATGGGACTCGACTCTAGTTTCCTTTTATTAGTCTGGGCGAATAGTTTGGCTTTTTGAGTGAGCCGGTATTTTCAATAAATTATCAGTTTTGTTTGGGGGTGGTTACCCATTCGAGCGAGCGAATTTTTGGGATGAGTGGCATATGATAGATCGTCGATGTCATCCCTTGGGGGCCTCTCCTGAAAAATGGTTGTTTAAAAGTCAGTTGTTTCCATTCACCTTCTGAAGTGAGCACTTTTCGTCACATCATTCTCCCAGTGGTTGGGGTAGTCCTGTTCGCTGTCTTTGTTGAGTTCGTCAAAGTCGGGGGAGCTGTGTGTCTGCTTACCGTTGCTGTTCTGACGCTGAGTGGTCTGATTCTCGGGCAGCGGCTGCCGTTTGCTCTGCGCATCTTTTCCACAGGCCTCGTGATCTATTTCGGCTACAGCGCTTGCCTTTCGGGTCGGGCGATGGCGCCTAATCTGACAGAATACACGATAGGAACGGCGTTGCATTTGTTCAGCTTGATGGCTTTGGTTCCTTTCTTATCGCTTCTTCGTCTCTGGAGTCTGCGTGTAGCGGTTGCGCTCATTGGCATGGCGCTGCCGTTTTGTTTCGGTCTTGCCTTCCTAGTTGCGGACATCGAGGAGCGTCTCTTTGTCCGCCGATATCAGGACACTGGAGTCGGTCCAACCGCAAGGTGGACTGACTCGAGCTGTTGGCTCTCTTATGACGCACAGAGCAAGAGGCTTGAGGGCTCAGATTAACGTCTAATGGTTTAGCCCTGAATCAGTTGATTTTAGTGTCTTCATTCTGCTGCGGAAAATCTAACTTTGACAATTGGCTAAGCCAATTTAGAAATTGGATTAGCCAATCCAATCACCATGAAATACTCCTATTCAGAACTCGCCAAGATGATCGATCATTCGTTGTTGCATCCGACGATGACGGACAAAGACCTGCAGGAAGGCTGCGCGCTGGCTGCGAAATACGACGTGGCTTCCGTTTGCATTAAACCTTACGCCGTGAAGCAGGCAGTGGAGTGGCTGCGGGGAACCGATGTGAAAGTCGGTGCGGTGATCGGATTTCCGCATGGGAATAGCATCACTGAGTCAAAGCGTTATGAGACGGAAATTGCCTGCAAAGATGGCGCAGTGGAGATCGACATGGTGGTCAATCTTGGTAAGGCCCTCAGCGCTGATTGGGACTATGTCGAAGCTGATGTGAGAGCTGTCTGCGATGAAGCTCACAAGCATGGAGCTAAGGTGAAGGTGATCTTTGAAAACGATTACCTCACCAATGGTGGAGCAGGCCTGAGCAGTGACGACTTTAAAATCAAACTTTGCCAACTCTGCGAGCGCGCCGGAGCCGATTGGGTGAAGACAAGCACTGGTTATGGCTTTGTGAAGCAAGCGGATGGCAGTTACAATTACAAGGGTGCCACAGAGCACGATCTGGCTCTGATGCGTACGAATGTCTCAGCCAAGGTCCAGGTTAAAGCCGCTGGTGGTGTGCGTGATCTCGATGGGCTGATCAAAGTACGTGATCTGGGTGGCAGTCGCTGCGGAGCCACCGCGACAGCGGCGATGATGGATGATTATCGCAAACGTGAAGCTGCTGGCACACTGGACGCAGCAGGCGGGAAGATCGGTGCGGGTGGGTATTGAATGAGTGAATTACTCCCTTCGCCATTCGTTGCCTGATTTGGCCAAATGGGCATCCTCGCGCACCTCAAAGTCCTTGGCTTGATGATGGATGATGCAGTTGGTCACGCGGTGCGATTTTCCTGCGAAACTGAAGGCGGCACCTAGGTTGTGGTATACTTCACAGTTCGTGTAGGTCGTCATGCTGTCGTTTACATCGGCCACGCCACCTGCAGAGGAGCCATTCCACGCGATCTCGGCGTCCACCACGTCCATCTGCACCGTTTCATGCGCGCTGATGCCTTCGTCGCCATTGGAGAATGCCTTCACATGCTCCAGACGAATACCGATGTGAGCGCCGTGAATGTTGAAGCCGTCATTGGCAGCGTGGATTGCAGTGACGTTCCGCTGACAGGCGGTAGGAAGATGCGTGCGGTGCCGGGCCTCTTCCCGCTTGGCCAGCGGAAATAGATCGCGCCTTCCTCTGTGAATCCCATTTCGCTGGGTTTAAGCATCGCTGGTGCTGCGTAGATGACCTTGCCAGAAATACCGCTGTTTTTCTCGGCCTCACGATCGCGCACAATGCGCATGGGGACTTCTTCAATAAACAGCGCCGCACGCTGAGTGTCTGCAACGGCAGGATGATCCTTGAATGGCCCTCGTGAAGTCCATAGTTCTCCGTCCCTTTGCCAGTCATGCGTGGTGACGTCGATGCCGAGATCGATGATCATGCCTTTGCCATCAAAAACCGCCGGATTTTCCACTGTGCCGCCCTTGTTCAAGATCAGCGGCACATGGCGGATCTCCTGCGCGTGAAGCGAGGTGATGATGAAAGTGATGAGAGCGATGAGGCGAAAAAGCATGGCTATACTTCATCGCTACCGCATGCCGCAGCCTTTCAAAGGCTGCGTCAAAGTGGGCGATTCGCGATTGAGAGAGCCTCATCGCTCCTTTCCCCACGCGCCCAGGTGATGAGTGCGGGCGGCCTGTTCAATCTCTCGGAGGTGATTTTCATACTGACTGACAGATCTTCCATCCGGAAGCGCGGTGCCACTGGTGTGGATGCGGGCTAGGCCTGCACGGACGAGCTTCGCGGAAAGGTCCTCGCTATCGGCAAAGATGATGAAGGCGTAATGGCGGGTGCTGCTATAGACGCTTTGCCATTTGGTGTACACAGTGAATGGCTGGGTGGAGAGCAGGTGCTGTGTGAATGCCTTCGCCTGCTGACCGACTTCAATCGTTTCGGGCTCGCTCAGTCCGCCAAAGTATCGCCCCTGCTCGGCCAAGCGATCTGCATTGAACTGATGCCGCCGCTTTTCAGGACAGTCGGCAAAGTAGAGGCGGAACTCGTGCGTCTGTCCGAGGTGATTGAGGTGGAAGCTGTCACCATCATTGTCAGGATGATCGTTTAGTTTGGCTCCGAGAATGACCTCAAAGACTTTCGTGGCCTGTTTGGTGGGAGACTTCGTGCCTTGCTGCTCATCACGCCAGACTTGGAATCCTACGGCGACAAGAGCCAAGACAACCCACAGCCAAGACTTCCCTCGGCGGCGACTCATGCGCTTGCAGATTCAAGAGCTGCATAGTCGATGGTGCGCAGTCTTGCTTGCTTGGCGCCCATGCGCGGAACGCAGGCTAACAGGGCCTGTGTATAGGGGTGTTTGGGATGATTGAGCACTTCTTCTGTAGGACCAGTTTCAACGATCTCACCGCGATACATGACGGCTACTCGATCGGCGACATCACGGATGATGCCAAAGTTATGCGTGATGAGAATCATGGTCATGTTTAGCTCCCGTCTCAGGGAGGCCAGCAGTTCCATGATTTGTTTTTGAATGGTTACGTCGAGCGCGGTGGTCGGTTCGTCTGCAATCAAGAGCTTTGGCTGGCAGCACAGGGCCATAGCGATCATGACACGTTGCTGCATGCCGCCACTGAGTTCATGTGGATAGGCGCGCAGCCGTTTCTCGGGCTCCGTGATGCCAACTTTATTCAGCCAAGCCAGAATCTCTGCATCCCGATCCTGAATCTCAGGTCTGTGCAGAGCTAGGGCTTCACCGATCTGAGTGCGGACGGTGAGCACTGGATTGAGCGAGGTGGTAGGCTCCTGAAAGACATAAGCGATTTCTTTGCCTCTCACTTGGCGGAGTTCCTTTTCGCTCATCTTCAAAACATGATGTCCAGCGATGCTGAGTTCTGTTGCCGTGATGGTGGCAGGTGGTTCTGGAAGCAGGCGTGCTAGTGCTAGAGCCGTGGCACTTTTACCACTGCCACTCTCACCCACGATGGCGATGGATTCTGGTGACGTTTCAGGCATGGGGAAGGGGATCGTTAGGAGTGCGGAAGATGTGGCCCAGTAGCCATAAAGACAAGGCGCAAAGCATGGGTGGCAGGCCTGCCCACAGAGCAGTCACAGGATGGGTGAAGATGTCTGCGCTATTCACTACGGGCAGACCTGGGAGGTTGATAGCCAGTGTGGTGGCCACTAGAGAAACGATGATCACAGCCCAGGAAGCCCCTTTGCACAGCCAAGATAAGGCACAACGAAGTGTAGGCGGAGTTGCAAACACGGGACTGCCTGCCCAGCAGGTGCCCATGGCCGCAACACAACTCAGCATGAGAACAGGGGGAGCCGCGGCCTGGGTGTCAGGCGACCTTAGAGACTGCACGAGCCTACTCATGCTTCCAGGAATGCCGAAGATATCTTCGACACTAAAAAGAAGGACGAATCCGAAAAAGCCAACCCACCATACTGGATTTGAAAAGGTGTCGGTATGAGGTTTTTCCCGCATCTTACGCATGGAGGCAGGTAGCTGAATGCCATCACGTGTCCTTAACAAAAAGGTCTCAAAAGGACGCCCAGGAAGTCGCTCTGGTGAATCAAGATGCGGAGTTGCCAGGCTTCTTTCTACCTCTTCGGCTGTCGGCTTTGGCGGGTCTTCTTCAGGTGATGGTAGCGGAAAAAGGCTAAGCCATTGACCCATGAGTGCAAGGCTTAAAAGTAAAATCGCTGGGGACCAAGTCCATGCTTCCCGTGAGAAACGTTCTAGAAAAGGTAAGGTCGTCGAGTCAGCAGATACAGGCATGAGAGACCAGATCGGAAAGCCCCAAAGCCCCACCCAAAGTCCAATGAAGGCCCAGCAAAGTGCCTAAACAGGAAAAAGTGACAATGCCCGAGCTAACCAAAAGCCTGTTTTTTCAAACCTGGGGCCGATGAATTTCAATGAGCACGAGATTCCGTTAGCAAGACTTCTGGATAGGACGACGGCAATCACTAGTAGGCTGAAGGTGATCGCGATGCCGGGTAGTCCAGTTTTGATCACCTGACGCCATGCACTCAACCATAACCGTAGATCACCACCCAGAAGTCCGAGTGCGATGAACTCTCCGATCAGCAAGATGCTCAGGGCGGCCCAGAATCGAGAGTGGTGGTATGGAGAACGCTTCATCATATCACTTCGGTGAAATCATCTGAAGGTTGACGGTAGGAGGAGCCTCCCCTGATACGCCAGACATGAGCTGCCGGAGTGTGATGCCGCGGGCGACTTCAGTTGTGCGTAGGCCCGGGAATCGTTGCGGGCGAATAGCAATGTCTGCGACGTCTGTAAACAAGGGGAGCGCGGGTCGTAGTTCGGCCAAGCGGGCCTCGACAGCTGAAGCTCGGCGTTGGAGATGTGAAGCATCAAACTCTGAGACGAGGGCATCTAGCAGTAGATCTAGCTGCGGGTCTGCAATGCGACTCACATTGGCACCCTGACCCGCGCTTTGGGACGAATGCCAAAACGGAAGCACATCCCACCCCGGCGAAAGTTCACTGCCCAGGAGTGCCAGATCAAAGTTGCCTGCCTGGAGTTCACCGCGGTAGCGGTTGGTTGGGACGGCATCCACCTGGAGTTTCAGTCCCGCCTTCTGCCAAGAAAGTGCCAAGGCATTGGCTAGGCGCAGTCGCTCATCATTGCCTTCTGGCACAATGATGCGCAGATTCATCGGCTGACCAGACTTTTTGAGATCGCCAGACACCGTCCGCAGCCAGCCTGCTTTGGCAAAGAGCTGCTCGGCTGCATTTGGGTCATAGTTCACCGCTAGAGGTTCAGCCGAAAACCAGCGGCCTGGAGGGAAAAAGCTATCATGAAGGCGCGCTTTGCCGCCAGGCATTTCATGGCGTAGTGATTCCCGATTCAAGGCTAAAGAGAGCGCCTGCCGCACCTGGATATCCTTGACCAGTGGGGACTCTGTCTGCCACACGAGCATGAGCTGACTATGAGGTGGCGTGGGTAGCAACTGCCAAGTTGAATCGGGCGCTAGAGATTTATCTTGAGCTTCATTCGGCCACCAAACATCAATGATATGCGTCGATAATCCCACACGCGTCTGCAGTGGCGCTGTCGCTGCGAGGATTTGGAGGGACGGTGCGGTCGTCGAATCACGCTTTCCCAGCCATAAACGGGTAGGTTCCTGCTTCGTTAACCGCCACTCGCCCGCTCCTGGTGGCAAATCTGCACCAAAGCCATTCTCATGACGTTTCAACCATGAAGCCGGCAAGATAGGCAATGCCGTCCATGAGGCTAAAGTCGGACTGTAACGCTTCCGGTAAACAATTCTGACGACACCAGTCGCTGTTTGGCTAACCGACTGAATGTGGCGGAATAAATCCCGCCCAGGCAGAGGCCAGGGACGCGGCAAAACATAATTCACTGTGGCGCGCACATCCGCTGCTGTGATGGGACTGCCGTCATCCCAGCGCAGGCCGGGTTTGAAGCGGAAATCCAAAACGGGCTCTAGCAAGGCGGGCACTTCTGCGATGGGCGTGATTTCAGGTAAGGGGCTGTGTCTTGGCAAGAGCCAGTCAATGAGCTGCTGTTGAGCTTGCAGACCTGTGAGTGAAGTCACCAGTTCGCAGCTGCCATCATCATCAAACCACACTCGTTTGGTTTGCTTATTAAAGTCTGGATGATCGGCATAAGCCTGGATGGCGGGGCGCATGCTGGGAGTGCTGGCAATGCGCAAGAAAGCCAGCTTTTGCGGAGGTTTGGCAGACAGAACCGCCATGACCTCATCTGCCACACGTCCGCCCGGATGCGTGAAACGAAGGGTGAGAGAGTTACCCAGCGGGATGGCGGACTCGAGATCCCATGAGGCGCGCAATTCTAGAGGTTGCGTGGCGATTGTCTGGGCCGCCTCCTTGGCCGCATCCTGGGGGATCAGCATCGAGGCGGCCATGCCGGCGGC
>JAPLUM010000280.1 GCA_026397605.1 Verrucomicrobiota bacterium
CTCGTATGGTGATGTCCCCAAACCAGTAGTGCGGAGCCGAGGTGCCCTCTTTGGCAAGTCCGTGGTAGCGATCACTGCCGGCGCAAGTCACAGTCTGGCGCTGTGTTCGGATGGCACGGTTGCGGCGTGGGGTTCTAACGAGAACGGCCAGCTCGGCACTGGAAACGAGGCTACGAGCCTGGTGCCCGTGCAGGTTAATAACGGTCTCACCAGTGCCTTGGGTGGCAAAAAGGTCATTTCCATCGCGTCTGGCGGCTCACACAATCTCGCCTTGTGCTCGAACGGAGCGGTTGTGGCCTGGGGCCTCAATAGCCGCGGGCAGATTGGGGATGGTTCACAAATCGATCGCCTCCTGCCGGTGCAGGTGGCGTTTTCAGAAAAATCGATCGCCAGTTTGGCCTCTGGGCAGTCTCACAGCATGGCGCTTTTCGCTGATGGTGAGGTGGCGACCTGGGGAGACAACGCCTTCCTTGAACTCGGTAACGGCTCCACGACCACGCATACCTTGGTGCCATCACCCGTCGATACCACGACCACCTATAACAGCGCTCTGAGTGCGGGCCGTGTGCGAGGCTTGTCCCCGGGGTCAAGTGCGCGCCATTCGGCGGTGATACTGGTGCCTGTACCGAGGGTGATCACGCCTACTAGCCAGCCGATCTACGCGACGTCTGCCACGCTGGGCGGCAACGTCCTTTCCACGGGCAACCGAACCGTCATCGAGCGTGGCGTTGTCGTTTCCGAAACTTCACGAAACACCAGACCGGAGATTGGAGGGTCGGTCGCCAAATTCAGCACCACAGGCAATAGCGGGACTTTCACCGTGGAGGCCACGGGACTCCTTCCGGCCACCAACTATACCTTCGCGGCGTATCTGACGACGACCGACGGCACAGTGTATTCTCCCTACAGCACCTTCGACACGAATATCTCCAGCCTGGCTTGGGATGCCAATACAGGAAACGTTACCAACACCGGTTCACAGGTGTTGACCATTGCCGACGCGGTCATCGCATCCGGCAGCAGTATCAACTTCACCAACCTGCACTTAAACAATCTGCCACCAGGCCAGATCGTCACGTTGATTCGCCAGACGGGCTCCCAGTTCGTTCGCGGCACCTTCACCAACTTGCCCAATGGCTCGAGTTTCACGGTCACCATGCAAAACAAGAACCGGACGTTTATCGCTTGGTATTATGGTGGCGAGGGGAACAACGACCTCGTGCTGCTTCCAGCCGACACGGCACTGGCCGGATGGGGGACGAATGCCAATGGACAGATCGGAGACGGCAGCGTGATGCGCCGCACCACTCCGGTGCCCGTGGAGCAGACTGGGGTGCTTTTTGGCAAAACGGTGGTGCAGGTGGCGCACGGCAGCAGTCACACATTGGCCTTGTGCACGGATGGCACCATCGCCGCTTGGGGTGATAACTCTCAAGGCCAGCTCGGTCAGGGCCTCTCACGCGCTCCGAGCATCGTGCCGGTTATCGTTGGCAACGCGCAGAGCGCCATCGCAGGTAAAACCATCGTCTCTGTGGCAGCGGGTGGAGCGCACAGCTTGGCGCTGGACTCCGACGGTAGAGCTTATGCGTGGGGCTCGAACGAGAGCGGCCAGCTCTCCGCTTACATCAATGGGGCGAGTAGCACCGGATCGCCGCAGGCGATCGGTGTCTCCGGCACTGCGCTGCAAGGCAAGAAGGTGGTGGGCATCGCCGCAGGTGGTGCTCACAGCCTAATGCTGGGCTCCGATGGCAGCATGCATGCCTGGGGCGAAAACGCCGACGGCCAGTTGGGCAATGGCGGAACGACGGACAACCCAGATCACCAGACTGTGAACGGGGGTGCCCTCCTTGGCAAAAGGGTGACCGCCGTAGCCGCAGGACAAAATCACAGCCTCGCGCTCTGTTCAGACGGCACCCTCGCGGTTTGGGGGGACAACTCGCAGGGCCAGGTCGGCAATGGCACCTATGTTGACCAACTTACCCCTGTCGCCGTGCAAACAGGCAGTGCGGTGCGGGTGAAAGCCATCGCGGCGGGTGCTCAGCACAGCCTCGCACTGCTTTCTGATGGCAAAGGGTATGCCTGGGGCGACAATCAGTACGGGCAACTGGGGGATGGCAGCACCACGGATATCAACCTGCCTGTCGCGATCATTCCGACGGGTGTTTTGAATGGAAAAACGATCTCAAGCATCGCAGCGGGTGCGGCGCATAGTTATGCCATCGCCAATGATCGCACCTTGGTTTCATGGGGGAGAAACTCCGAAGGCCAGCTCGGTGATGGAACCCTCATCAACCGCCACCAGCCCGTGCGGGTGAGCACCAGCACGGCCTTGTTTGACGCGGCGTCCTATCAG
Organism: Verrucomicrobiota bacterium; assembly: GCA_026397605.1. Lineage (GTDB taxonomy): Bacteria > Verrucomicrobiota > Verrucomicrobiia > Verrucomicrobiales > Verrucomicrobiaceae > Prosthecobacter. The sequence continues at coordinate 2,354 of JAPLUM010000280.1, forward strand.
CTCCCCATCGGAAGCACCGCACAGCACTCGAGCGTGCTGCATACCGCCCCACCTCGAGTGACGAATCCAACCCTAGCGAACGTCTCGACTGAGTCCGCAACCTTGGGTGGGCAGGTCACCTCCGACGGTGGTGCGATTGCTTCGGGAGACGGCAATGTGTATGGCTTGACGGTTTTTGAGCGTGGTGTGGTGGTCATCAGGTCGCAGAACGCCCAGTTTCTATCCCTCGAAAGTGTTGGAGGAGTGCTAGATGCCCGGAAATTCACCGCAGCAACGGCTGCAATCGGCACTTTCACGGTGAATGCCACCGGCCTCGCTGCGGCGACCGATTATACCTACGTGGCGTTTCTCACGGTCTCCGCACCTGGTGGATACACCCGGACGGTTTATTCCGACCCACGCAGTTTTAGCACGGAAATAGGCACACTGAATGTCACCTTGAATTCGCCCACATTGGCCGGCTACGAGCTGGATAAGGTGAACATCACCGGCGGAACAAACAATTTGAATCTGACACTGAACTATCCGCCGAAGGCTGGCGCGGAGATCCTGGTGATCAACAACAAGGGAAACAGCTTGATCGGCGGCAACTTTGCCAACCTGGCCAACGGCGCGACGCTGAATCTCACCCAAGCCCACGCCGCGACTTATCAATTCACCGTCTGGTACTATGGCGGTGACGGCAATGATCTTGTGCTGTTGTGGCGTGACGCGGCTATGTCCTACTGGGGCAATGGGAAGAAGGAGGCCACGGGCCTGACGACTGGGCCAATTGCACAGATGGCGCGTGGTGGTGAATATGATCTTCTGCTTTACCCCGACGGATCACTGTCTGCTGCTGGATTTGATGAATCTGGGACCTACGGAGCGCTTTCGAATGACAACTTGCAACTGATGCATCCAAGCAGTGCGCTGTTTGGCAGGAAAGTGGCTGCCGTCTCTGCAGGTGCGTATCACCGAGTCGCGCTTCGCACGGACGGTGTTGTTGTCGCTTGGGGAGCGAACATGTATGGCCAGTTGGGTCAGTTCCCCGGCTTTTCGCCATCCTCGTCCATTCCCGTGGAGGTGAATCGCACAGAGGATCCCAATCCGACGCAATACAGTGCCAGCCTGTTTGGCACCAGCGCCCTCTATGGCAAGAAGGTCGTTCGCATTGCCGCAGGCACCAATCACACGCTTGCATTGTGTTCCGATGGCACGGTGGCGGCCTGGGGACAAAACTCGAGCGGCCAGCTCGGGGATGGCTCGACGACGAATCGCGAGATTCCCGTCGCGGTCAGCCGTGGAGACGGAAGTGCCTTGATCGACAAGAAGGTGGTCGCTGTGGCGGCAGGCCGTGAGCACCGCGCCAGGTAGCGCACTGGAAGGACGCCCCGTGGCTCAACTGGTGGCAGGCGGCACGCATACGCTGGCGCTATGTCGGGATGGCACGACCGTGGCTTGGGGCAGAAACCAGTATGGCCAGCTCGGCGATGGCACCACGACTGACAGGAACCTTCCTGTGGTGGTCAGCACGGCGGCAGGCAGTGCCTTGGCAGGCAAAACGGTGCTCGAAGTGGCTGCGGGTGCCAGTCACAGCCTCGCTCGCTGTTCGGACGGCACGGCGGTGGCTTGGGGCCGTAATGTCGAGGGGCAATTGGGCGACTACTCCTTCCTGGATCGCAGTTCTCCAGTGCGGGTGGGGATGGAGCACAATATTCATTTCTACGACAGGATGGTCACGAAACTCAGCCAAGGCAGTTCTTCCGATCTCTCGCTCGCCTTGTCCACGCCAGGTCCCGCCGTCACGAACCCGACGTACACCGCTGTGACACTCACTTCGGTGACTCTGGGCGGCACCGTCACCACGACCGGTGGGATGGCTGTACTGGAGCGCGGCGTCGTGCTCGCAAAACTCAGCCATGATGCCACCCCGCGAATCGGAGAGGCCAATGTCATGAAGTTCCAAACAAGCGGATCTACCGGAATCTTCACGGTCCCTGCCAGCGGCTTGCAGCCCAGCACGGAGTATGCGTATGCGGCCTATGTCACGACTCCGGGTGGCACGGCCTATTCCCCTCTCTCCACCTTCTTCACGTCGTTCCAGGACCTGACTTGGAGCTACAATGCGGCTACGGATGTGCCTGCCAACGCCCTGGATGCCTCGATTGCCAGCGGCGGAACGCTGAATCTGACCCTCGGATTCGCACCGGCACCCGGCACGAACCTCATGGTGATGCGCAACACGGGCCGAGGCTTCATCAACGGCGCATTCAGCAATGTGCTCAATGGCGCGAATGTGGACCTCGAGTTCAATGGCGCTTCCTATCCCTTTGTGGCTTGGTATTTTGGCGGTGATGGCAATGACCTCGTTCTGCTTTGGCGTCACAACGCACTGGCTGGCTGGGGCCTTCACCCAGGTCCGAACGGCGAGCGGGAGCGACATAGCAAACTGGCTCCTGCGCATGTGGGCACTCCAGAATTTAAGGGTAAGACCATCGTTTCACTCGCTCATCAGTTCGACGCGACCGGCGAAGTGGGAATATGCCTCGTGCTATGCACCGATGGCAAGGTGTATGGCTATGGAGACACCCATTCGCTCTATCCAGTCACCACCCACTGGCCGAACGGCCCGATGAACAGCAAAACGGTCGTCCAAGTGGCGGCGGGACTGGATCACTTTCTCATGCTCTGCTCGGACGGCAGTGTGTATTCATGGGGTGGCAATGCCAGCGGCCAGCTCGGTCGGGAGGCAAACAGCTCGGTTGAATATCCCGTCCAAGTGATCGCAGACAGCCGCAGCGCCTTGCACAATCGAAACGTCGTGGCAGTCGCTGCGGGCAAAGAATTCAGCCTCGCTCTCTGCTCGGATGGCAGCGTGGCAGCCTGGGGGCGCAATCATGTCGGCCAACTGGGTGATGGCACGTTGACGGATCGCAGCATTCCGGTGGCTGTCCGTGCCGACAGTGCGTCGGCTCTCCAGGGCAAAATCGTGACGGCCATTGCTGCGGGGGAAAATCACAGCCTGGCGCTCGTTTCCGACGGCTCGAATGGCGGATTCCTGAAGGTTTGGGGTTCCCAAGGCGGTGCGATACCTCAACATGTGCCCTCCACGGGCGACACGCTCGCAGGCAAGACCGTCATCCGCATCGCGGCGGGCAGGGATCACAACCTCGCTCTCACCTCCGATGGCATGGTGGCAGCCTGGGGAGACGATTCCTTTGGTCAGACGGCTGCTGGAGGCCACTTCTTCTATCCTCGGGCTGTGCCAGCAGGCAGCGGCAGCGCATTGAATGGCAGGACCGTCGTGGCGGTGGGCACGGGCACGGATCACAGCCTCGCGCTCTGCTCCGATGGCACCGTGGCGGCCTGGGGCCATAACGGTTCAGGAGCCCTCGGTGACAACTCGCAGATCAATCGCAGTGTCCCCGTCGAGGTGAATCGCGTGAGCGGCACCAGCGCTTTGTTTGGCTCTCAGGTGGTCGCGCTATCGGGATCTAACTCGAGCAGCCTGTCCTCGATGGCCATCGCGACCGTGGTGCCTCACGGCATCCTCGGTGGTGATACCTTCTTGGTCGAAGAAAATAGCACGGATGTCATTCACACCGTCATCCTGAGCGACGATGTCGATACAAGCTCGCCGCGCACCTTTTCGGTCGGTGGCACGGATGGCGGTTTGTTCACCATCAGCAGCGGAGGTGCACTGTCCTTTATCAATCTAATGGACTTCGAGAACCCCGGCGATGCAAATGATGACAACGTCTATGAACTCACCGTGACGGCCACGGAAACGGGCCTCGGCCGCCTCAGTGCAACGAAAGCGATCTCGGTGATGGCACCGCGCTCCTCTGTGATGCGCAGGCGACCGAGCGGGCTCGGCACGATGCGGGTACTCACGGCAACCTCGCCTTCGCCGCGCTGAAGCGCGCGATCTTGTCCTCGAGGGCCTGCAGGTTCGCGCGGCCTTCCGCGATGACCTCCGGCGGCGCGCGCTTGACGAAGTCGGGGTTTTCA
>JAPLUM010000835.1 GCA_026397605.1 Verrucomicrobiota bacterium
CGAACACTCCAATAATATTCAAATCATACACATCATTGCCATTCGAGTTCTGGGGATTTGTTATTTCACCCGCCTGCGGATTTGCCGAGGTGGGGTCAAACAAAGTCACATGCCGTAAACTTCCAACCCAGCCCGTGGGAAGACTGAATAAGTTGGATTTGTGGTCAGCATCTCTCTGTACTTCCACCGCATTACTGCCCATCGCAGTGGTGGCGGTTTCGCCAATGCGGAAAGGCCTTCGTTGTTTGTTGGTCATGACATAACTGTTATTTGTTAAGTCGGTATTCACGATCTGACGCACATAGCTTCCCAGTTGCTCGGGCCTTAAGAGAGTGATTTTTGCGGTCTTGAAATCGATTCCTATTCTGCCGTCTCGAGTAGTGTGAAAGGTCGGCACATGAGACCTAGTATGCACCGCCTGGCGAAGTGCATCGGTTGTTTGCAGTGGGAACAAGTATTTGACACCCGTGACCTCTCGCCAGATGGCCGGAGGCTCAGGTAGGGTTGTTGGCGCTGTGAACGTTGGACCTGGCGTTATTGGAGGCAGCGTCTGAGCAGATGCGGCACTACTCAGGAAGAGTAGCGTCAAGAAGGAACGTAGGCATTGTGGTTTCATGGTTGGGTATTAGTTTTAACTTCATGGGTGGTGGGGGGATGGGTGTCTTTGGGGACATGGGTTGCGCGGTGAGCAGTTTTTGGAGAAGGCATTCGGGTCCAAGAACCAAGAGTCGCGAGTCAGTGTTGGCGGATTTGCTAGGGGAGATGTGTTTCCTGAGTGATCGTATTGACCTGCACATCATCCACATAGTGCGCGCCCTTTGGTGCCAGATCATCTGCCATACCGGTGCCCAGATAAATGACTAGGCTGCGAGTACCCGTAGGGATTTCCATCTCTATCTTGAGCGTTTGCCAGCCGTGATCTCCTGGCTGCATCTTGACAGTGCGGGCGGTGTGTAACAAAGCCTTCTCCAGCCGAGGATCATTATTCCAAATTGTTCGGACGTCCTCCGGCTTTTCGAAGAAAGCTGCAATCCGAATCTGATTTCGATCAAGCGCGCCTGCATCAGAGCCATGAAATGAGGCACTCACTTCGATGGCTGTTGATTCGTGGCTTGGACTTGGGAAAAGCTCAGCGAGGTCAAAGATCCGTGCCATGGCAGAGAATCCCCGATCCTCTCTCGGAGCCAAACGGATCATGGACTTTCCTTCCACAGGAAGAACGCCTTCAGTGCTTGGCACAACTGCGTCCAGATCCCCGCTCCAGGCTCCGGCACCTTGCGGGAACCCTTTTCGTAAATCTCCTTGGGGCACCTCAAAACCATCCTCAAAAAATGAAGCGACCAACGCTCGATGGAGCCCAAACTGAGGTGCCGCGTAGGCAAACACCATCGACGTGCAGAACATGCCAAGAACAATCCCTGCCGCTGCTGCGGTGAGCGGACGCCAGGAGAGCCAAGTTGTCCGAAGAGTTTTTGCCGAAAGAACGGGCTCTTTCAACGTGATGCTGCCACCACCCAATGTGGCGTCGATGTTGGCGTAACGAGCAAAGAGACGGCGAGTGGTTGGATCGCACCTCAACTCTTCTTGGAGTGCCTGGCGATCTGCTTCGGATGCATCACCATCGATGTAGCGGCGGATGAGTTCGAGGTTGTCGGGTTCTGTTTTCATGATAATCCCTCCTGGGCGAGTAAACGTTTCGTGCAGTTCATCAAGGCCAGCCGAATGCGATGCAGCGCCTTGTAAAAAGACATAGCCGAGCGACCTGCCTCTGCTGCGAGGGCATCGATCCGTGCGCCCGGCGCATAGGCAGCATCGAGCAGCTTCCGTTGAGCGGGATCGAGCTTCTGCACGCAAGACTCCAGAGCCCGGCGCTCGGCTTCATAATCGTCGGCATGCTCCGTCACCTC